>JBDHRB010000225.1:0-4845 GCA_039807355.1 Candidatus Competibacteraceae bacterium | reverse complement strand
GCTCGGCATGGTATTGCTGCATCATCGCGTGGCGCTGGCGCGGTCCCATGCCGCGACCGTCCATCATTGGGCCGCCGCCGCCGCTCATCATCGGACAATCGCCGCCCATCGGGCCGAAGCCGCCCCAGGGACTGGCGACTGCAACCGCGGACAGACTCAGACCGGCCACAACGGCAACCGCCAACAGATTCTTGCGTAGTGCTTTCATGCGGGAACTCCTCGCTTGCTGGTTGAACATGGGCCTATTAGACGCCCATTTTGTAACCGGAGTTTTGCCGGGAGAGGAATTTTGTAACGATTTGTATCAAGCGCCCATCCAGCCCCGGACGCGCTCCAGATGGATAAACAGTCTACAATTCCGCTATTTCCCTTACCGCATTTCCCCATCCAATACGCCGATGAGCGACCATCTTCTGATCGTCGATGATGACCCCGGTCTGCGCGAACTGCTTACCGATTACCTGGGCCGTAACGGGTTTCGCGTCAGCGCCGTCGCAGAAGGGCGCGGTCTGTGGGCGGCTTTGGAGCGGGAGTCGGTCGATCTGGTCATTCTCGATCTGATGCTGCCCGGCGACGACGGGCTAACCCTGTGTCGCACGCTGCGCGCCCGCTCGCGGATGCCGATCATTATGTTGACCGCTCGCGGCGACGACACCGACCGTATCGTCGGCCTGGAAATGGGCGCGGACGACTATCTGCCCAAGCCGTTTAATCCCCGTGAACTCCTGGCGCGGATCAAGGGCGTGTTGCGGCGCAGTCGTAACCCGGTCGGCGAGCCGGGCGAGGTCAAACGCTTTCATTTCGCCGGCTGGACGCTGGAGGTTGCTGCCCGGCAGCTCATCGCCCCGGACGGGGTGCTGATTCCGCTTGGAGCCAGCGAATATCGGTTGCTGCGGGTATTTCTGGAGCATCCGCAGCGGGTGTTGAACCGCGATCAACTGCTGGATTTGACCCAGGGCCGTGAAGCAGCGCCGTTTGACCGCAGCATCGACGTGCAGGTTAGCCGTCTGCGTCGCCGGTTGCGCGATGATCCCCGCGAAGCCGCGATGATTAAAACCCTGCGCAACGAGGGTTACTTGCTAACCGTGCAGGTCAGCGCGGAGTCTTGATGCGTTCCTTGTTGCCGCAATCCCTGTTTGGCCGACTGACCCTGTTTTTAACCGGCGGCCTGATTATCGCCCAGTTACTCAGCGCCGCCCTGTTGTTGCAGGATCGGGATCAGGCGCTGTATCACGCGATTGGCGGACACGTCGCCCAGCGCATCGCCGCCATTGTCAACTTCCTCGACACCCTGCATGACCCGGCGGAGCGGCGGCGGCTGGTCGCGGCGCTGGACTTGCCGCCGACCCGGTTGAGCCTTGATCTGCCCTGGCAAACCGACACGGCCCCGGATGAGCGTTATCACACCACCTTGTTCCGCGCTCTGTTGCGGCGTCAACTGGGAGCAGATCGCCCGTTCCAGTTGGAAATTAATGACGATCTGCCGCCGCCGCCGCGTCCAAATCGCCCGCCCCGGTTTGACCCGGATCGTCCGCCGCCGCCGGACCGGGCGGAGGGTCCGCCGCGCTGGCGGATGCACGCGATGATGATGGGATTGCGCAATTTTGTAGTGCAGGTGCGTCTGCGCGACGGGACAACGGTGACTTTCCAGCAAACATTGCCTGAAGAAGTGATCGCCTGGCCGGTGCGCCTGCTGTTGATTCTAGTTGTGCTGCTGGCGTCGGTGACGCTGCTTTCGGCGTTAGCGGTGCGGGCGCTGACCCGTCCGCTGACCGTGTTGGCCCAGGCAGCGACGGAACTGGGCCGTGATATTCACCATCCGCCCTTGGCGGAAACCGGGCCGCTGGAAGTCCGGCGCGCCGCCCATGCCTTCAACACCATGCAGGAGCGGTTGATCCGCTATCTGGAGGATCGCAACCGGATTCTCGCTGCGGTCTCCCACGATCTGAAAACGCCGATTACCCGGCTGCGCTTGCGCGCCGAATTACTGGAGGATTCGCCGCTGCGCGAGAAATTTCAGGCGGATCTCGACGAGATGCAGCGCATGGCTCAAGCGTCGCTAGATTTTCTGCGCGGCGGAGAAGATTCCGAGCCGGTGGCGTCAGTGGATGTTAACGCTCTGCTCGATTGCCTGCGTGAAGACGCCGAAGACGCCGGCCAGATCGTGCGCATTGCCGGTCTCGCCAGTCAGCCGTTGCGCTGCCGACCGCTGGCGTTGAAACGCTGCCTGACCAATCTGGTGGATAACGCCCTGAAATATGGGCAATGCGCGGAGATAGCCGTCATGGATCGACCGGAGCGCCTGACGCTGACCCTCCGCGATCATGGCCCCGGCATTCCGGCGGCGGAATTACAGCGGGTATTTGAACCATTTTACCGGCTGGAAAGCTCGCGCAGCCGCGACACCGGCGGCGCGGGTTTAGGGTTGAGCATCGCCCGCAACATCGCCCGCGCCCAGGGCGGCGAGCTGACCTTGCGCAATCATCCGGCGGGCGGCCTGGAAGCGGTGCTGGAGTTGCCGCGCTGAGGGCAACGAATCTGAGCGGGTCGCCGCCCGAAGCGCCCCCTCAATTTCCGTCCTTACCGGAATTGCGCGAAAAGCCTCGCCCTTATGATCTTTAAGTTTTTAATCCGGTACAATTTCCAAGGATTGATACCGGATTATTTAGTTGAAGATCATCAGGGCGGGGATGAAGAGCGCGGCGAACGCCGTTCGCCTTCTTTTTGCTATACTCCCCACGTCGGCTATCGCGATTACGCCCCGACATTTTTAGCTCTTTGGCAACTTCAAGGTCTGCGGTTGCCTTCGGAAGACGAAGGCGTAAAACCTGAATCGTGTTCAAAAGCATTCAGTTTCGGCTCACCTGTTGCCGGTGGGTTGTGCCACCCATAGAGCTTGCTCTATAGGGGAGATCAGAGAGCATTCAGTGTTCTCGGTACGGGGCATCGTACCCTCTACAGAGGAATCCCCGTCGTTTACGGCGGGGAGGGTGTCAACTTAAAGATGCATCGCATGTTTTTTTATCAGGCATCAGATCGGCTTCTGATGCGATTCACTTTCTTCAAGATAAAAAATAGGCGTCAACTGAGTTGACGCCTATCTCTTGCTATGGCGCGCCCGGAGAGATTCGAACTCCCGACCCCCTGGTTCGTAGCCAGGTACTCTATCCAACTGAGCTACGGGCGCGTAATTTAATGTGCAAATCTTGGCGGAGAGAGAGGGATTCGAACCCTCGATGGAGCTTTTGAACCCCATACTCCCTTAGCAGGGGAGCGCCTTCAGCCACTCGGCCATCTCTCCAAAATACCCAGCGCATGAGCGTTGAAGGGTGGCAAGGATAACGCCTGAAAGCGCTAACGTAAAGCCCCCCGCTTTAAACTTCAGAAGTTGACGACGGCGGCAGTCCATGATTAGGGGCAGCGCCGTCCTGTTCGCGCTTAATCCGCTCGTAGATTTCTTCACGATGCACCGCAATATCCTTGGGCGCGTTGACCCCGATGCGAACTTGATTACCTTTCACGCCGAGTACGGTGACGGTTACCTCGTCGCCGATCATCAGCGTTTCCCCAACTCTACGTGTCAGAATCAACATATCAAGCTACTCCTTGTTTTCCATGAACAGCATCAGGTCATCTTGCGGTGTTTGACCGTGCGCGTCTGCAAGCACGCCGGCCAGCGCGATTCAGGCCGCCTTGTCCAGCTCAAACGCTTCATGCAGGGCGCGCACCCCCAACTCCAGATATTTTTCATCGACCACCACCGAAATTTTGATCTCGGAAGTGGAAATCATGCGGATATTGATGCCTTCCTTGGCCAGAGCGCCGAACATTTTGCTGGCCACGCCGGCGTGCGAGCGCATACCGATGCCGACCAGCGACAGCTTGGCGATTTTCAGGTCGCCGGACACCTCGCGGGCGCCGAGTTCGGCGGTCTGCGTCTGCAAAATTTCCAGGGTGCGCTCATAGTCGTTGCGATGCACGGTAAAAGTGAAATCAGTCGTGCCGTCGTGGCTGATGTTTTGAATAATCATGTCCACTTCGATATTGGCGGCGGAGACCGGACCCAGAATGTTGTAGGCAATCCCAGGCCGGTCAGGAACGCCCAGCACGGTGAGCTTGGCTTCGTCACGGTTGAACGCAATGCCGGAAATCAGCTCTTTCTCCATGGATTCCGCCTCGAACGCTTCCTCAAAAGTAATCAACGTGCCCGGCCCTTCCTGGAAGGTCGAGAGCACACGCAGTGGGACATTGTGTTTGCCGGCGAATTCCACCGAGCGAATCTGCAAGACCTTGGAGCCGAGGCTGGCCATTTCCAGCATCTCCTCGAAGGTGATGCGGTTCAGCCGGCGCGCTTCGGGCACAACCCGTGGGTCTGTCGTATAGACCCCATCGACATCGGTGTAAATCTGGCATTCGTCGGCTTGAAGCGCCGCAGCAAGTGCCACACCGGTGGTATCAGAACCGCCCCGACCCAGGGTGGTAATGTTGCCATCTTTGTCTACACCTTGGAACCCCGCGACCACAATTATCCGACCATGATTGAGATCATCGCGCATCGCCGCGACTTCAACATTTTCGATCCGCGCCTTGTTGAAAGCGTTGTCGGTGAGGATGCGCACTTGTCCGCCGGTGTAGGAACGGGCCGGACAGCCGCGTTTCTCCAAGGCGATGCAGAGCAGGGCGATAGTGACCTGTTCGCCGGTCGCCAGCAGCACGTCCAGCTCACGCGGGGCGGGACGCGGGGTCATCGCCTTGGCCAAGCCGATCAGCCGGTCGGTTTCGCCGCTCATCGCCGACACCACAACCACAATCTGGTGGCCGCGTTCGCGCCAGCCGATCACCTTG
>JBDHRB010000224.1:0-4857 GCA_039807355.1 Candidatus Competibacteraceae bacterium | reverse complement strand
CGTGGGGCTGGGCCCCACCGGCGCCGGACTGATCCAGCCCTCGTCGGGGATCGAAACCCTGGCCGAATTGGGCGTGACGCACTCGCTGACGCGGGCGCAGCAGGGCTGGGACGCTGTCAACCGGCTCCGGCGCAGCCCGACGGACGGCGGAAACAGCGGCGCTCTTCCGGGCGCGCACATCGCGGGTCAATGTCTGGGGAATTTCCTGAAGAAAGCGCGATGGAGCCGCCTGGCGCTCCTGTCCATACAGGCGGCGCGATTCGGCATAGCACAGGCAAAGCTGGGTCTGGGCACGGGTCACGCCGACATAGGCCAGACGCCGCTCTTCTTCCAGTTGGCGATCCTGCCAGGCCGAACGGCTGTGCGGAAACAAGCCTTCCTCCCAGCCGACCAGAAACACCAGCGGAAATTCCAGACCCTTGGCCATGTGCAGGGTCATCATTTGCACGCAATCCTCGCCGGAGCCGGCCTGGCGCTCGCCGGATTCCAGCGCCGCCTGGGTCAGGAAGGCGTTCAGCCAATCGGGTTGATCGGGATCGACGCCGATAATCACCGGGTCGCTTTCGATGATGAAGCTGGCGCTGGCGTTGACCAACTCCTCCAGATTCTCCACGCGCATTTCTCCCTTATCGTCCTTGGCCTGTTCATACATCGCCCGCAACCCGCTGTGCGCGATCATCTGCGCCACCCGCTCCGGCAACGGCTGCTGGCGATGGTCATGATCCAGCGCCTCGATCAACTGGAGAAAGCCGCGCAGCGCATTCGCCGTTCGGGTGTTGAGCGCCCGCCCGGCGAGCAGTTGGCCGGCGGCCCACCACAGCGAGCGATTTCCGGCGCGGGCGGTTTCGCGCAACGCCTCCAGGGTGCGTTCGCCGATGCCGCGTGGCGGAATATTGACCGCCCGCTCAAAGGACGGATCGTCATCGCGGTTGGCGACCAGGCGCAAATAAGCCAGCGCATCCTTGATTTCAGCGCGTTCAAAAAAGCGCAGTCCGCCGTAGATGCGATAGGGCATGGCCGCGCCGATCAGGGTTTCTTCAAAAATCCGCGACTGGGCGTTAGAACGGTACAGGATCGCCGCATCGCTGCGTTTCCCGCCCGATTCAACCCATTGGCGGATGCGCTCCACCACGAACCGGGCTTCATCGGCGGCGGTGTAGGCGGCGTAAACCTGAAGCGGTTCGCCGTCGCCAGCTTCCGTCCACAAGTTCTTCCCCAGACGCTGCGCATTGTTGGAAATCAGCGCATTGGCGGCGTTAAGAATCGCCCCGGTCGAGCGGTAGTTTTGTTCCAGGCGGATGGTTTGCGCACCGGGAAAATCGTCGGCGAAGCGTTGAATGTTCTCGACCTTGGAGCCGCGAAAGCCGTAAACGCACTGATCGTCGTCGCCGACCACGAACACATCGCCCTGGCCGCCACTGAGCAGGCGCACCCATTGATATTGAATGGCGTTGGTGTCCTGGAACTCGTCCACCAACAGATGCTGGAAGCGTTCCCGGTAGTGCGCCAGCAGTTCCGGCTGATCGCGCCACAGTTCATAGGCGCGTAGCAGCAGCTCGCCAAAATCGACCAGACCGCTGCGCTCGCATTCCTGTTGATAAAGCGCATAGACGCGCCAGTGCTGACGCTGGATGATGTCGCCATCGGCGGGGCCATCGCTGGGACGTTGCGCGTCGTCCTTGCAACGGTTGATGAAGTTTGCCGCGGACTGCGGCGACCATTGCTTCTCATCGAGATTCAGGTCGCGCAGGCTGCGCTTGACCACGCGGAGCTGGTCGCTGCTGTCGAGCACTTGAAACGCTCGCGGCAGACGCGCTTCCCGCCAATGCTGACGCAGCAGGCGATGGGCGATGCCGTGAAACGTGCCAATCCACAGTCCGCCGAGCGGTTGTTCGAGCAACGCCGTGACCCGGCTGCGCATTTCGGCGGCGGCCTTGTTGGTGAAGGTGACCGCTAAAATCGACCAGGGCGAGGCGTTTTCCACGGCCATCAGCCAGGCGATGCGCCGGGTCAGCACCCGGGTTTTACCGCTGCCGGCCCCGGCCAGTACGCGCAATGGGCCAAGCGGCGCAGTGACTGCGGCGCGTTGGGGTTGATTGAGATCGTTGAGAATCCAGGAAAGGTCCATGTTGGCGATTTTAACAGAATCCGCCGTCAAGCCGGCGGGCGTGTTCAACCCAAGGCCATGCCGGCTTGGAACCGGGCGGCGCAACCCGTATTATTAGCTTATTCTAATTTACCTTACCCTACAGCCTGTTCCTTCAAATATTCCAGGACTTTCCTATGACTGCCTCGACTTCCTCTGCCGTATCCGATCCGGCCTCCACCGTTCATCGTCTGGAACATTTTCCGATTGCCTTATTTTCGATCATTATGGGTACCACCGGGCTGGCGCTGGTTTGGCTGAAAGCCCATGCGGTGCTGGGCCTGCCCGTCATGGTCGGCGAAGCGGTGCGCGGCGCGGCCAGTGCGCTGTTCATCATTCTGTTGCTGATTTACTTTATGAAAACCTTGCGTTATCCGCAGGCGGTGCGTAGCGAATTGCGCCATCCGATCCGCGTCAACTTCTTCCCCACTGTGTCGATTTCCCTGCTGCTGCTGTCCATCGCCTATCTCGAAACTGCTCCAGAAGCGGCGCTCTGGTTGTGGGCTGCCGGCGCGACGCTGCATCTGGGCTTCACCGTGGCGATTTTCGGCAGTTGGCTGCACCACACCCATTACGACATTAAGCACATTAACCCGGCCTGGTTTATCCCGGTGGTCGGCAACATCATCGTCCCGGTGGCCGGGGTGCGGCTGGGATTTGCGGAAACCTCCTGGTTCTTTTTCAGCATCGGCCTGATTTTCTGGATCGTGCTGATGACGATTGTGCTGTACCGTCTGTTCTTTCACGAACCGCTGCCGGCCCGGCTCGCCCCCACTCTGTTCATTCTGCTTGCGCCGCCTTCAGTGGGCTTCATCGCCTATGTCGGGATGACCGGAAACGTCGATGCCTTTGCCCGGATTCTTTATTACGTCGCCCTGTTCCTAGCGCTGCTGCTGGCCAGCAACGCCCTGCGCTTCCTGCGTCTGCCGTTCTTCATTTCCGCCTGGGCCTATTCCTTCCCGCTGGCGGCGTTGACCCTGGCGACGCTGATTATCAGCACCCGCCTGCCCGGCCCGGCGTTCCTGATGCTCAGTTACGGACTGCTGACTTTGCTCAGTCTGGTCGTAGCGATCCTGGCGTTACGCACCCTGGCGGCGGTTTACCGCCACGAAATCTGTGCGCCTGAGTGATGACCGCCCGCATCCTGCTGGTCGAAGATGAGCCGTCCATCGCTGAAATCGTCGCGTTCGCCCTGAGCAGCGAGGGTTTTCAGGTGACATGGCGGACGCTGATTGGCGAGGCTGAGGCCGAACTGGCGGCGACGCCCTGCGATCTGGCGATTCTCGATCTCGGCCTGCCGGACGGCTCCGGGCTGGAGTTGCTCAAGCGCCTGCGCCGCCATTCGGAAATGCCGGTGCTGATCCTGTCCGCCCGCAACGCCGAGCTGGATCGGGTGCTGGGTCTGGAGCTGGGCGCGGATGATTACGTCACCAAACCGTTCAGCCCCCGCGAACTGGCGGCGCGGGTCAAGGCCATTCTCAAGCGCAGCGCACGCAATCACCCGGACCCGGTTCAGACCGACTCGCCGCCTCAGCAAAACCGGTTCAGCGTCGATGACGCCCGCGCCGTGATCCGCTTTCACGGCCAGGCGCTGGAATTGACCCGCTACGAATATCTGATTTTGAAAACCCTGCTGGCTCAACCGGAACGGGTATTTTCCCGCGCCCAGTTGATGGATCGGGTCTGGCCGGACCCCGACGCCAGTTTTGAGCGCAGCGTCGATACCCACATCAAGACCCTGCGCGCCAAGCTGCGTGATGTTGATCCCGACAGCGATCCGATTCGCACCCATCGCGGTCTGGGTTATTCGATCCGGGTGTGCGAACCGTCGCGCTGAAGCCGCCCATGCGCCTTGGTCTCAAGCTGTTTCTCGGCTACTTCCTGATCGTCGGACTGGGCGTCTACTTTTCCCTGAACATCCTCGGCGTGGAAATCAAGCCGGCTTTCCGCCAGGCCACTGAGGAAACCCTGATCGACACCGCCCACCTGTTGGCGGTGCTGGCGCGGGATGAGCTGGTCAACGGGCGTCTGGCCGATGGCCGCTTTCAGGCCCGGCTGGCGGAATACGCCCGCCGCGCTCCCAACGCCCGGGTCTGGGAGATTGTCAAGAACACCCTGGATCACCGGGTCTACATCACCGACGCCCAGGGCATGGTGTTATTCGATTCCGCCGGCCAGGCGGTTGGTCAGGACTATTCGCGCTGGAACGATGTCTATCTGACCTTGCGCGGCCAGTACGGCGCTCGCACCACCCGGAAAAATCCCGACGATGAGCGCACCTCGGTCATGTACGTCGCCGCGCCGATCCTGGACGGCGAGCGGATCATCGGCGTGCTGACCGTGGCCAAACCCGGCGCCAGCGTCCAGCCTTATGTGGATCGGGCGGAGGCGCAACTGCGCCGCACCGCTGCGATATTGGTTGCGGTCTCGCTGACCGTGGGACTGGCTTTTTCCTGGTCGTTGGCGCGTTCGATCAACCGGCTGGCCGCCTACGCCCGTGCAGCGGCTGAAGGTCAACGACGGGCAGTTCCCCGCAATGGCGGCCCGGAGCTGCGGGCGCTGGCCGAAGCGGTCGAAACCATGCGCGACCGGCTGGAAGGCCGGGATTATGTCGAGCGTTATGTCCACGCCTTGACCCATGAGATGAAAAGTCCGCTGGCGGCGATTGCCGGGGCCGCCGAACTGTTGCGGGATGACTTGCCTGCGTCGCA
>JBDHRB010000223.1:0-4860 GCA_039807355.1 Candidatus Competibacteraceae bacterium | reverse complement strand
CTGACCGGACACAAGGTGCTGACCACCTTCCACACTGAGGACACCATCGGCGGCTTATTGCGGCTGATGAACATGGATATCGAGACCTTCATGATTTCCTCGACGGTGGTTTCGGTGCTGGCGCAACGTTTGCTGCGCCGGGTTTGCGTCAATTGCGCCGAACCTTATCAGCCCAATTCCACTGAATTGCAGCGACTGGGCTACAAGCGCCAGGAGCTGGAGGGTACGACCTTTCGCCTGGGGCGCGGCTGTTCCGTCTGCCGCCATACCGGCTACCGGGGCCGAGTCGGGGTTTTTGAGCTGCTGATCCTGAACGTGATGGTCAAGGACGCCATTCTCCAGAAATGCACCTCTCATGAAATCCGGCGCATCAGTCTGGAAACATCCGGGATGGTAACCTTGCTGGAGGACGGTCTGGTCAAGGCGTCCCGGGGTGAAACCACCTTGGCTGAAGTGTTCCGCTATTTGCCGCGTCTGGATAAGCCGCGACCGTTGGCGGAATTGAAACGGCTGGTCGGCTGCTGATGATCGCCGTTGCCAAGCCTTCGATTACTACCCGCACATCCGGCAAAAGCGGATGCGCGGCATGGCCGGGAAGGAAGGGGTGATGCTGCAACATTCATTACAGGAATCCATCATTCGGGCGCTCGCTTCCGATCAACTGCAATTGCCGGCTTTTCCTACGGTGGCGCTGAAGTTTCAGCAGGCCCTGCATGATCGCAACGCCAAAGTGGCGGATCTGGAAGCGATGATTGTTGGCGATCAGGCCCTGGCCAGCCAGATTTTGCGGGCGGCCAACTCCTCGCTTTACAAAGGCTTGCAACATGTCACCACCATTCAGAAGGCCATCATCCGCTTGGGCATCCGCCAGGTGGCGATGCTGGCAATGGCGGTCTCGCAGCGCAGTTTGTATCTGATCCAGCATCCGTTGCTGAAAAGCTACATGGAAAAACTTTGGCAGCACGCCTTTGCCTCGGCGCTGGGTAGCCAGTGGCTGGCCCGTCGCTGCAATTACCCGCAACAGGCCGACAACGCCTTTCTGGCGGGATTGCTGCACAACATCGGCCAACTGGTGATCCTGCGGGTGATCGACGGGTTGTATGCGGACCGCAAACCGAATGCCCAGGAATTGCCGGAAGCACTGCTCTGCGAAGTGCTGGAGAGCAGTATGCATAGCGCCCAGGGCTATGTGCTGATGAAACGCTGGAATCTGCCGGAAGAGTATTGCATCGTCGCCCGCGATCACCACAAGGAGCCTTACGACAGCAACAATCTGCTACTGGTCATCGTTCGGCTGCTCGATCAGTTCTGCGAGAAACTGGGGATTGGCCTGCAACCGGGCGACCCGCAGATTGCCCTGGCGGCGGCCCCGGAGGCGCAGACCTTGGGCTTGCGCGAAGTGATGCTGGCCGAACTGGAAATCCTGCTCGAAGACAGCGTAGCCATGGCCGGCCAGATTTAACCTGGAATCATCCACCGCCGGCGGCGACGCGCTGCGCCGCATCCGCTCCATATCAACTTTAAACTGTGCCAGACCCTGAACCTGTAGGCGCTTCGTCATGACTGAACTCACTCTCCGCGAGTCTGCAATCTCCCGCGCTAATCTGCTGGATCGCACCATGCACAATCTCCGTGAGGCGTGGCGCGACATGGCCGACTGGCGCGAAGGACTGTTTTCCGCAGCCCCCAGTCCGCATCTGCCCGATAAGGATGCGGAAACCCTGAAGACCCAGATGCGTGACTGTCTGGAAGCGCGCGGCGGCGAAGTTTCGGCCCGCGCCCGCGCCGCTAATCTGGGCCGCGTCTATTTGTCGCTGAACGCCCAGGGCCGCCAGCGGTTTTTGCAAATCCTGGCCCGCGAGTTCGACATCGACCGCAAGGCAGTGGACCAGGCGGCAGCCGCCTTGCAAAAAGCCGGCGATGATCTCAAGGAACGCGCCAGAGCGGAGCGGGCGCTGCGTCAGGCGTTGCAACCGCCGCGCCTGCGCTTGTTGGCGCAACTCAACGCCCTGCCCGAAGGCTTCCTGTTCCTGGTGGACTTGCGCGAAGAACTGCTGGGCTGGAGCAGGGACGATCCGACGCTGGCGGCGCTGGAGCGGGATTTGCTGTCGCTGTTAGCGTCCTGGTTCGATGTCGGTTTTCTGGAACTGCGGCGCATCACCTGGGACTCGCCGGCGTCGCTGTTGGAAAAAGTGATCGCCTATGAAGCGGTGCATCCGATCCGCAGTTGGGATGATCTGAAAAACCGGCTCAGTTCCGACCGGCGCTGCTTCGCCTTTTTCCATCCGCGCATGGCCAATGAACCGCTGATCATCGTCCAGGTGGCGCTGGTGCATGGCATCGCCGACAACGTACAAACCCTGCTGGATGAAACCGCGCCGGTGCTTGATCCGCAGAGCGCCGACACGGCGATTTTTTATTCGATTTCCAACGCCCACGACGGCCTGAGCGGGATCAGCTTCGGCAATTTCCTGATCAAGCGGGTGGTCGATGAGCTGGCCGGCGAATTCAAGAATCTCAAGACGTTTGCCACCCTGTCGCCGATTCCCGGATTCCGCCAATGGCTGGAGCGCAAGCTGGAAGAATCCGCCGGCAGCGAGGACGTGGAAAACGAGTGGCTGACCAGCGCCGAGCGCAAGGCGTTGGCCAGCGCGGCGGGAACCGGCAAGGAGCCGGTGTCGTTGCAAACCCTATTGCAAACCGGCTGGATGGAGAAGCCGGAACTGGTCAAGGCGTTGAAACAACCGCTGATGCGCTTGTGCGCCCGCTATCTGGTCAAGGAAAAACGTGACGGCGGCCCGGTGCTGGATCGGGTGGCGCGTTTCCACCTGTCCAATGGGGCGCGCATCGAACGGCTGAACTGG
Source organism: Candidatus Competibacteraceae bacterium (assembly GCA_039807355.1). Taxonomy (GTDB): domain Bacteria; phylum Pseudomonadota; class Gammaproteobacteria; order Competibacterales; family Competibacteraceae; genus UBA2383. The sequence continues at coordinate 1,996 of JBDHRB010000223.1, read as the reverse complement.
CTGGCCGACACGTCCGCTCGCGGCCTGGCCCAGTCGGCGGGCCTGATGGTCAACTATCTGTACAAACTCAACGACATCGAGGCCAATCACGAGGCCTATCGCGGCGAAGGCAAGGTCACCAGCTCATCGGCGCTCCGCGCCCTGCTCAAACGCTAAAAACCCTAACCGCCCTCACTCCTGGGCGAAATAGCGGACCAGAAATTCGTCGAAAGCGATTTGATCCGCTGCTTCGAGCGCCCGCTGTTCGCGCCAGGACTGCTCCGCCGCCGCGACGAAAAACTGCGTGCGTTGTTCATCCAGCGGCGGCGCCTCGAAAAAGCGCCGATGCTGTTCGGATAACCGCCGGGCGCAGCGGAAAAAATTCTCGCCGCTGGCGCGCATCACCGCCAGCATCTGCGCCGAGGGCGTGCGCTCTGGATCAGCCAGCGCCGCCTGCTGTTCCGCCAACGCCGCTGCGTACAGCCGTTGTTCCGCGCCCATGTCCAACAGTTCGCAAATCGGCTGCAACTGACCGAGCAGTTCCGCCGCCCAGCCGCGCAACGGCAAGGCTGGCGCATCGCGGCGCTGCAAGACCAGCGCCGGATCGCGCCCGGTCAACGCCGTGGCCATTTGATTGTCGTCAATGATGCGCCGCTCTTCAGGGTCAAACGGCGGCGATTCGGCGAGCAGACAAAGCAGCAGAAACGCTTCGAGAAAGCGCAGTTGATGGGCGGTCACGCCCAGCGGTTGCAGCGGATTGATGTCCACCGAGCGCAGTTCGACATAAGCCACGCCGCGCCGTTGCAACGCGGTCGCCGGCTTTTCATCGCCCTGCGGCGGCTGTTTGGGCCGCATCGACGTGTAGTATTCGTTCTCGATTTGCAGGATGTTGGCGTTCAACTGGCGATATTCGCCGTCAACCTTGACGCCGATCTGCTCGTAAGGCGGCCAGGGCGTGCGGGTCGCCTGGGTCAGGCTGGCGATGTATTCCGACAGTGAGTTGTAGCAGACATTGACGCCGCTTTTCTTTTCGGTGCGGTTGGTGTAGCCGACGTTGCTCATCCGCAGCGAAGTGGCGTAGGGGCCATAGCAGGTGTGGTCATCGAATTCCGGCAGGGTGGTGGTCTTGCCGTCGAGGAACGATTTACACACCGCCGGCGACGCGCCGAACAGATACAAAATCAGCCAGCCGAAGCGTTGCAGGTTGCGGATCAGCCCAAAATAGGACGCGGAGCGGAAATCCTGCAACGAGCGCCGATCACCCTCGATGGTCTGAAACGCCGTCCAAAATTCATCCGGCAGCGAGAAATTAAAGTGAATCCCGGCAATGACCTGCATGATTCGCCCATAACGCCAGGCCAGACCGCGCCGGTAGACATGCTTCATCCGCCCCCGGTTGGAACGGCCATAGTCGGCGATGGGAATGCTGGCCTCACCGGCCAGAATGCACGGCATACTCGCCGACCAGAGCAACTCATCGCCGATGTGCGGATAAACAAAGCGATGAATTTCATCCAGACAATGCAGGGTCGCTTCGGCGTCCGGCAGCGGCGGGGTGATGAATTCCAGCAGCGCCTCGGAATAATCGGTGGTGATCCGCGGATGGGTCAGCGCCGAACCGAGCGCGGCGGGGTGGGGGATTTGCGAGATATAACCGTCCGGGGCGACGCGCAGCGCCTCGCGCTCCAGGCCCATCAGGCGGCCTTTCAGCAAAGCGTGCGGATCGGCGTTGAACAGTCGGGTCAGGCGCTGATGGAAAATGGAGTGCATGGTTCGCCTCGTCGGAAGGGGGCGGCGTTGCCAGGCAAGCGCCGGTGGACAAATATAGAGTGGCGCAACGCGGCGATTTTACGCGGTTGGCGCGGTGAGCGGCGGTAAAGCCCGAATGATTTTGACCGTCTCCATGCTGATTTGCACGATCTGGCCGATCAGCCGAACGATAAATTGTGGATCGTCGGGACGATTGGGATCGTTGACCAGGCCGCTGCGCGAATCCGGTTTGACCTGATACTGGTCG
>JBDHRB010000222.1:0-4875 GCA_039807355.1 Candidatus Competibacteraceae bacterium | reverse complement strand
ATTGGGGGCACAAAAAACGCTGACAGGGCGTTTACAATGGTTCAAGAACAACTGCCAAATGTTACTAATGCGGAACCCGGTAAACACTATGTTGCATTTACAGATTCTCGTGTAGCAAAAGAATATGTTATTAAGGCAGGTACGGTACATACAAGCATTCCTATTATTCTTCTGCGTGATGCCAGCCTTAAAACAACAACTCCTGTTTTGAAATTTGTTTTGAAAGCAGATCAAAGCTTTCAGTTGGGAGAACCCAGTAAACTTTGGCGAAAGTTAGAATTTACCGACCGGCTTAGCCAGCCAACTGCGTGGGATGCTTCGATGACCACTTATTATTATGGCAAATATAGTGTTACCAAGCATCAGTTTATGATTGAAACAACCGGGCAAAAGTGGGACAATGATTTTATGTTGGCCATTAGAAGTGATATATCCTTAGTAAACTATTACAAGGCTTCGTTAAAAATGGCACTTATTGATTATAACAAGGCACATCCAGGCAATCCACTCAAAGATGAATTTGGTGAGTTAGTTACAATTCCAGACTAAATATTTAATCCTATAAAATTAATTTCAATGAGACATATATATTACTTGATGCTTATGTTTTGGCTTGCTGTTATAGCTGCTGGATGTCTTAAAGATCATACTAATTATAATTATACTTCCAAAGAGGCAATAACGGTAACGGGTATAAACAGTTCTTATACCTTAATTTCCGAAAAAGACCGCCTGACACTAACCCCCCAGGCTACCTCTACAGTACCGAATGCTGATTTTGAATATTTGTGGGGTATTTATGAAACCAATGTGCAAGGCTTTGCCCCTGTTTTAGATACCATTGGTAGGGCAAAAGATTTGGATTATTTAATTAAGCAACCAGCTAAAGGATGGGTTTTGGTATATCGGGTTACCAATAAAAATACGGGATATGCAGCTTATTTTACTTCTTCAATAAATGTAGTTACTGAATTTACCAGAGGATGGTATGTGGCCAAAGATGATGGTAATCAGGCAGATATGGATTTATTTTTAACTCCTAAATCCATTATTCCTGAATCAGTTAATGAAAACGCTTATAGCAAAGTAAATGGTACCAAACTTAATGGTCAGGCGCAGTTCTTATCCTTTTTAAGTTCTTATAAATCATTAGCAAATGGAACCGCCACTCCTGCGAATACCAGGGTATTGATAATGTCCACGAATAAGGATATTGCCATAACCAATATTAATACACTGAAACCGATTCGAACGATTACGAATATTCTTTATAGTGAGCCTGACGTAAAAAGCCCTGCACAAATCTTTAACGGAAGCTCGGCATACTATTTCTTTAATGGAGGACAACTGCATACTATATACAATATGTCAGCCAATGATGGTCGTTTTGGAGCTCAGGTAATGAAAGATGTAAATAACACACCTTACCAGTTGTCAAAATATTTTTTATCGTACTGGATTAGTGACCCTTTCTTTTTTGATGAGGCTAGCAGTTCATTCATGTCCATGTCAATGGGGTATGGCCCATTAATGGCTTTGACTACAGATGACCCTACAACCACAATGCCAGCGAATAACAACAACAAAAAGCTGCTTTATATGGGCACAAAAGCAGCTGCGGCTTCATTAACGGGAATTGCGATCTTTCAAGACAAAACCAACAGCAATTTAAAAATATTTTCAACCATTACCGCCCCTTCAAGCCGAAAAATGATTATTGTAAATGATACATTAAAGACTACTGATAGGCTGTATCAGGCAAGTACTTATACTGTATTAAATGGTGATGAAAATATGATATATTTTGCGGTTGGTAATCAAATATGGAGCAAGAATCTAAGTAATAAATTCGAGAATTTGGAATATACCATCCCGGCAGGCGAAGAACTTACTTATCTAAGGCATAAAAAATATACGTCAGAAGCAGCTTACGCCTATAATTTTATTATGATTGGCACTAAAGTTGGTGCAAAGTATAAAGTCAGGATGTTTGAAAAAGCCTCTGGAAGTATTGTGGGCGAACCCAAAGTAACCTTAGAAGGAAACGGTATAGCCCGCGATGTATATTATGTATCGCCTTCGGTAAATGAAAATACGCATACTTTAACTTATTAAAAGAATTGAGTGCAAATATTTTTAATTTTTAAACAAATCAAATAAATGAAGCAAATTGTCATTGGAGTTTTCATCACCTGTCTTGCAGGGCTCACTTACGCGCAAAAATCAGTTACCATCGAAGGAGCGTTTTCTAAAGATAAATACGCCGAAGTAAAGCTATTTAAAGTAAAAGACGGTACACCACATCAGATAGCTACCTCCCTACCCAGTGCTAAAGGAAAATTTGGCTTCAATTTTGTACCTGATTATGAGGGATTATATTTAGTAGGTACAGGAAATAATCTTGCGCCCCAGGGTAATTATCAGTTTTGGCTAAAGCCCGGCGATAGATTAAATATCGTCTTAACGGATTCAAGTTATCAGTTAATGGGTGCTTTAAACTCAAAAGAAAACCAGGTTTTGACACAATGGTACAAACTAGCTTGGCCGATAGAGTGGAAGGGTATTTATTTTAATAGAACGATGAGCACCTATGTAGATTTCTTCCCGCTGTTAGGTAAAACATTACCCAAAATGGATGCCTGGGCCAAGGCACAAAAATTGAAACCTACAGGCAACAAAAAGTTCGATGCCGCCTTGCAGTACATTGTTAATTTTGACAAAGCGTTTTATGCAATCAATTTTTTAAATACCCCTCGTGCGGCACATCCCGATCCTGAGGAAATACCTGATTATTATAGTAGCTTTTCTTTAGAAAAAAATTTTACAAACGTTGCTCAGGTGTATGCTCAACCATGGGGATTAAGGGCTTTCAGTAGTATATTAATGCGCGAACAAGCAGTAGCCGGAAAACGTGGCAATCTAAAAGATCCGTACAGTATAGATCAAGCCTTGAAATTGATTCCTAATGACACGCTTAAAGGAGATTATATTTTAGGAAGATTAAAAGGGAACAAAGATTATGGAAAATATATAGAGCAAAAAACGATGTACGAAGAATACTTGTTAACAGACGCTCAAAAAGAAGAAGAGTTTAAGATCAATGCAGCGCTCGCTACATTAAAGCCGGGCGATAAAGGTTTTGAGTTTAAGTATGAAGACAAAAACGGCAAGATGGTTTCATTTTCCGATTTAAAGGGGAAAGTGGTGTTGATTGATACCTGGGCTACCTGGTGCGGACCTTGTAAAGTAGAAATACCACATCTTAAAAAATTAGAAGAAGAAATGAAAGGTAAAAATCTACATATTGTAAGTATCTCTGTTGACGAGGAAAAAGATAAGGACAAATGGAAAAATATGATTGCTGATGAAAATCTTGGAGGGCTGCAACTATTTGCCAGTGGCTGGAGCGAGATAACCAAATACTATAAAATTACGGGTATCCCACGATTCCTATTATTTGACAAAGAAGGTAAAATTATTACGGTTGATGCGCCGAGGCCGTCAAATCCTGAGTTGAAGCCGTTGATTGAAAAATATTTGTAAGGCTGAAGGTCGTTTTGTTTTCTCGTGAATAATCAGTGGTGGTTTCGGCCGCCACTTGTTTTTTAAATAATTGAGCATATCTTTATTAAAAAAGTTTTCTTGTTGATTATGAAACGATTCACCAATTTTTTAACACTACTTGTAATGGTCGTTACTATTGGGTTTTCGAGTTGTAAAAAAAGTAGTAAAGGCAGCAGAAATAGTAGTAGCTATATTTCGCTGAAAACTTATAAACAGGCTAAAATATAGAAAATAAAATCGATTTTATGAATACAGGGGAATATTTTTACGTTGAAGCATTGGTTAAAAAAACCAGCCCGGACCCTCGTTTTACAACAAAATATGAATGGCTATACTCCAAATTGACAACGCTGATGAGGATTCGGCACGCAAGAAAGCTGAAGCATATATGAAAGAGCATTATAACCGTTCTTATCAGGGAGGGGTATGGGTTGAACTTACGTTTTTAAGAATATTAGCTGTTTGTCCTGCAATAGAGAATGTACATCAGGAAGTAATGGAAGTGTATTCACGCAGCTTTACAGATTTAGAAGCTTTTGAAAAATGGAACTCAGATTGATTTTGTTTTGAGAAAGAAAATATTTATGCTAAAATGTCCGAACAGTTCGAAATCTGTGATTACTACTACTTTACTATCTAAATACAAAAAAATTAATTAAAATGATAAATCGGATTTCGGGTTTATTTTACTTGGATGGTGAAAATATACGTTTTGCTGCATTACAAAAATCCTTTGGTAGAGATTTTAAGATTAGAAATGGAGTTGGGAGTTTATTGTTTGTTTATAATGAAAAGACAGTGGATGCTTTATTAGATACGTTAATAAATAATTGTCAAAAACTAATGATGGCAAATGTGGAGAAAATTATAATAGATATTAACATTGCATATAAGGGGCAAGCCAACTGGAGCGTAAGTCCGGAACAAATGAACAAACTAAGTTTTTTAAAGGCTGTACTATGCGTAACGGCATACGAAGCATCAGAAGAATACAAAAATATATGATACAAAAAACATTCGGATACGCTAGTTTGTATAATTACGAAAAGAAAGTAAATTTTGCTCAATTGAAAAATGCTTTTGGCAATAATTTTGAGGTTTATAACGGCGTAGGATCTTTAAATAGCGACAACAACTGCAAAACATTAGATATTTTGCTGGATGCCTTAATTGACAATTACCATTTATTAAAAATATCGAAAGTGGATGATATTAGTATTTATATCACTCTTGCATATAAAGAGCAAGCCAACTGGAGCGTAAGCCCGGAGCAAATGAATAAACTAAGTTTTTTAAATGCTGTACTATGCG
>JBDHRB010000221.1:0-4886 GCA_039807355.1 Candidatus Competibacteraceae bacterium | reverse complement strand
CAGCGCACATTGACCGGGTTGGCATCTAACAATTCATTCAAGCCGACGCCGCTTCGCGGCGCGGCTTAATTCAGGCGGTCTAGGTTGCCAATGTCGGCGGCAACCTCAACGCCTTGCACATGCATCACGTCTGGCTGCCCAGCCTCGCCAATCCACGCACGGACAATCATCCCTTCGACTGTCGGCGGCGTTTCCCAGTCATTCAGCATCACCGCCTCCCAGCTTCGTCCATACGGCCTGTTCTTTGCCTCTGGTGCTTTTTTCAATGCGACCTCCAGCAATGATTCCCAGCCGCTCCAATTCGCGCATGGCCTTCTCCAGCGCATCCCGGAAGTCCCGCATCCTCCCCGCCGACTGCGCCCGCCCCTTGAGGTATTCCAGGCTGAACCGCTGCACAACTTCGGCAGACGTGGCCACCAACCTTTGCAGGCTCTTGGCCATGTCCTGATTGCGCCCGAACTCGCGCCGCTTCTCCCAGTCGATCAGGGCAAATTCCCGATTGCCGTACATGGCGTGCCACCGGGGATCTATCGTCAGCGTGTACTCCTCGCTGGCCTCGTCGTAGTCGAAGCCTGCAATCAGGTGCAGCGTGCGGGTTTTGCCAATGGACAGCTTGGGCTTGCCATCCGCCTTCGTGACCTCGATCACCAGCATGGCAAAGGAAAGCGCCTTCATCGTGCGGTGCAGCCACTTGTATTCGTAATTCCCGGTTTGGCGTCCGATTTCCCGGAGGAAGGCAGCGCGGTTGATGACAACCGGCGTTCCCAGCGGCTGGCGCTGGGCTTCCTTCATGCACTGCATCCACACGTCCGCCTGTGCTTCGTCCAGTTGCTCGCCCCAGAACCGGATTTCCGCATCGCCACGGCTCTGCAAAACGGTGTCCTGGTGCATCCGCTTGCGCCCACGCGCCACCGGCGCAAACAGGCTTGACCTGGCTATGTGGTTCGGCATCGCCCGCATGAATTCATCCATGCCTGGCAGGAACATTTGCCGGGGTGTTTCTGCGGCCTTCTGCTCGGCCTGCGCTGCCACTTCGGCGGCTTTTTGTTTGACCCACTCCAGCGGGTCGCGCTTGCTCTTGGTATCCTCAATATCAGCCATTTTGGCCTCCTACATAGGTCATTTTGGTTAGGCGCTGGCCGGGGGGTCTAGCCCCTGCCTGCGCCGCTTTTCATGCTACACCGACACACGCCCCCCACGCCCTGCGGGCTGGGGGAAAGATCAACGCCCAAGGCTGGGGCCACGGTCGCGCTTCGCTTGCCGTGCCTGCTCGGCCTGCTGCTGGCGCTCTGCGGCCACCTCGGGCGCGTTCCATGCCTTTTCTGCCGTCCTGCGGGCGTAGTCCTCAACGTGGCCAGCCTTGCGGCTCTCCACCTGCGGCGAGTGCTTGGCGATAGCTCCGGCGATGCCATCCGCGCTGAACCGGCCAGACTTGGCCATGTCGGTGGCAATCATCCAATCCAGCCGCGAGAAGTCGGCGGTCTTGCCGTAACGCTGCATCAGGCGCTGTGCCTGCTTGCGGTATTCGTGGCCGGGGTCGGTCGTCCAGCCGTAACCGGGCGACTTGTAGCCCTCCAAAGCCTCTAGGCGGCTCTGACGCTCTTTTTGAGCCTCTACCCTATCCACCCCCTGCCGGATGCGTTCTAGGTACTCTGGCGCGGCTGTAGCGGCCTTTCCGGGGCATTCGTGCGCCAGTACGTAGGGCTGGCGGCCTTCCCGGGCGTGCTGTGGCTTCTGGTTGGTGAAGCCTGCCAAGCGGCCATAGTGGCGGCTGTCGGCGCTGTTGGGGTCGCCGCCGTAGTGCTTGGCCAGCCCTTGGGCGGCAATGCGCCGTTCCTCGGGGGATAGCGGTTTATCCGATAGTTTCACCCATGCCTGAAAGTTTCCCGGAGAGGTTTCTATCCGTGCAGCGGATTGAAAACCATCCTTGTTCATGGATGCCAATTTATCCGCCGTCAGGTCATCCACCAGCACTAGCCCATGCTCCCCTGCTGGCCTGATATAAATGTCGTTGCCCTTGGCGTTCATGCGTTTGAGCCATGCGGCGGACTGCTCCACCTCGGCGCGGCTCCATTCGCGGTTCATCATTTGGCCGGTCTTGGCTTCGCGAATTCCCACCTCGAAACGCTCCACGCCCAGCGCATTTATTTGCTTCTGGATGGCTTCGCCGGTACGGTCGCGCCCCTGATTTGCTCGGCCACGCTCTGCGCGTCCAGCGTGATTTGGTTCTCGATGGTCGGCGGTGCCAGCCAAAGCCATGATGCGGTCACGGCTGCCGCCGTAACCATGCCCACCAGCGCGGCCAGCAGGTAATGGCGCCATTCCATCCTCTGGCCTGCCTCGTTCAGTGCCTCGGCTGCCTTCTGCGCTTCGGCTGCTGCCGCCTTCCACTCCTTGGCCGCTGCGTTGATCTGGCCGCTGAACTTCTCGCCCTGCTCCCTGCTCTTGCGGTCGATCTCGGCCAGCGTCTGGCGTGTCTCGTCCGTCAGTGCGGCCATTGCCTGCGCCAATGGCTCCAGCATCGTGGCCAACGCCTCGGCGCTCTGCGCTTTGGCTTGGCTCAACTCCTGTATCTGGTGTGCCAAATGCTCTAGCCGCGTCTCGTTCGATGCTGCGGCGGACTGCCGCAAAGTCTCGGTTTTGCTCATAGCTGATGCCCTTTTTCTGGATGCCGGCGGCGGTGTAGGTCTTGCCCAGGTCGCTGCCTTTCATGGTCACGCCGTCCAGCCGGTACGACAGGCCGGACAGCTTCGCGCCTTGAAGCTGTGCCACCGGCACCAGCTCAACGCCTGCCGCCTCTAGGCGCTCTTGATAGGTGGTGAAGTCGGGGCAGTCCTTGGCCGCTGCATCGGCCAACTGCTGGAGCTGCTGGCGGGCGCTGGGCTGGCCGGTGCGGATTGCGCCCTCGATCTCGCCCTTGGTGGGGGCGCGGCGCTCGGCCTCGGCGCTGGGGGCTACCCGTTGCAGGCGGAAATCCCGCTCAATCTCTCGCATGATCGTTTCCTGCCGCTTGTAGTCCTGGCCATCGCTGACGACTTCGCCGCCGTGGGTGATTCGGTTGGCCAGAATGTGGATGTGCTCATGCTCGGTGTCGGTGTGCCGGGTCATCACAAACTGGTTATCTGTAAAGCCCATGCCGCGCAAATAACGCTGCCCAATGGCCTGCCATTGCTCGTCTGTGAGCTTTTCGCCGTGTGCGGCGGACAGCGAAACGTGCAAAACCGCCTTGCCCAAATTCGGGCGAAGCTTGCGAATTTCGCCAAATTCGGCGGCAAGTTCGCGCGGATTTTGCCCGGCCATGTTCGTGGAAATGATGCGCCCCTTCTCTTTGTTGAGGTCGTATTCAGCCGCTCCACGGAAGCCCCGCCCCTTGACCAGCTTGGCAATCATTCGCGCCCCCCTGCCCCAATCAGGGCCAGCCGCAGCCGGGAAACTTCACCGGCCAGCCGCTGCAAAAGCGCATCATTTACGGCCACGTTCTGGCCGATATTCGCGGCGTGCGCCAACTGGTTGAGGTTGCCGGACAACCTCGCCAGCTCGGCGTACTGCTCGCGGTTGATGGGCGGCACGGGCGGCGAAGGCAGGCGGCGCGATAGCGCAGCCTCCCGCAGCCACTGCGCCGGGGTCATGCCCATTTGCTCGGCCTTGGCGCGTAGGTCGGCGTATTCGCCAGCCGACACGCGAACGCCAATGGTCGAGACGCGCACGGCGGCGGGGTCGCCCTTGGGGCGGCCACCTCGCCCACGGCGCGGGGGTGTTTCTGCCGTCATGAATGAGCCTCCAGCGAATGAGTGCGGCAGGCGGCAAAGAGCGCAGCGACTGCCGCCGGGGTGCAGGGGCGCAGCCCATGCCAAGCCGTTTGAGCGAAGCGAAAACATGGCTTGCTTCTAACCCGATATGCCGCGCCACCTACCATCATACGCCAGTCGATGCAGGGGGCAAAACGGCGGGGGCAGGCTCTGCGGCTTCAGCCAGCAGATCAGCCTGTCCAGCAAGGGCAGCCGGGGCCGTGCGCTCGCGCTTCGGCTTCGGATGGCCTGCCTTGCGTAGCGCCTTGGCCAGCTCGCCCATGCCCGCCCAAATCTTGGCGGCATGGTCGGCGGTCAAGGTGTCGGCGGCGCGGATGGATTCGGCCAGGTCTGCCAGCGTGCGGGGGGCATCGCCCACCTTCCACTGCTGGCGGCTGGCCTGCGCCTTGGCTTGCTTCGCAGCGAACCACTCCACCAGCTCGGCGCGTTCAGCCTCGGTCAGCCCCTCCAATCCATCGGATGGCAAGCTATCCGCCCAGCGGTTGAAACTGGCGACAACCTTCTGATGGCTGCGTTTGGTGGCCGGGTCATAGGTCGAGCGGATGCACTGGATTTTTTTACCCTGTTCACGGAATTGCACGGCGGATACCTTTCTATCTGTCTGGTGGATGTTTTATTATCCGTTGCGATGATTGAATTATATCCGCTGCGCGGATAAATTACAATCCTTTGCTGTGATATTTTTCTATCCTTTGCGCGGATACAATAGGCACAGACTAACGGATAAAATGCAGGCGGTCTATCGGGGCGCGGTCTTTGGGCTGCCCGTAGGGCTGCCCCCTTTCCCCACTGCCCCGCAGGGGCTGGGGGCGGTGTGTCAGATGGGGGGCCGTTCCCCCCCCTTTGGGGGGCTAGATATGGCTGTTTTGCCTCCGGCTTCGCTTCGCTCACCCGGTTATCCACAGCCCTGCCCTGGTAGAAGAAAAGGTAGAAGAAAGGTAGAAGCGAAAAACAACCCTTTTTTCCTTTGTAAATCAATGGCTTGCAAAGGGGGGGCGCGACGCAACCCCGATAAAGCGCGACGCAACCCCGATAAAGCGCGACGCAACCCCGATGCAGGCGCGACGCAACCCCGAT
>JBDHRB010000220.1:0-4919 GCA_039807355.1 Candidatus Competibacteraceae bacterium | reverse complement strand
TCAACGTCTTAGCGAATGACGGCGGAACCGGCCTCACCGTGGTCACGGTCAGCGCCCCGGCCAATGGCAACGCGGTGATCAGCGGCAACGCGGTGACCTACACCCCCGCGGCCACCTTTGCCGGAACCGATACGTTCACCTACACGATGCGTGATAGCTTTGGTCAGACCGACGACGCCACGGTGACGGTGACGGTCAATCCACCGGGGTTAAACGCGGTAGACGATACGGCGAGTACGCCCGCCGGGACGCCGGTCAGCATCAACGTCTTAGCGAATGACGGCGGAACCGGCCTCACCGTGGTCACGGTCAGCGCCCCGGCCAATGGCAGCGCGGTGATCAGCGGCAACGCGGTGACCTATACCCCGGCGGCGACCTTTGCCGGAACCGATGTGTTCACCTACACCATCCGCGACAGTTTCGGCCAAACCGATACCGCCACGGTCCGTGTAACCGTCATCGCTCCGCCGCTTAATGCGGTCGATGACGAAGCCGCCACTTCGGCTGGAACGCCAGTCACTATCCCGGTGCTTGCCAACGATGTAGGCGCGAGACTGACCATCATCCAAGTCAGCAGCCCAGGGCACGGCAGCGCAACCCTCAATGCGGATAGCACGATCACCTATACCTCAGCGTCGGACTTTATCGGCGTTGACACCTTCACTTACACCATCACTGACCGCATCAGCACCGCTTCAGCCACGGTCACCGTCACCGTTACGCGCAGCAAGGAAGATGTCCAAAAACTCCTTGAAGACACCACCGATGACCCTAGCACCAAGACGGTGGGCCGAGCCATCGGCGGCCTGTGCTTTGACGGCGCAGCCAGCGCCAACTTCCTGCGCGACTGTGACACGCTGGTTGACGCCGCCAGCGCCAACGATCCGGGGGTCGGTTCCGCCTTGGAGCAGATTACTCCCAAGAGCCTGACTGCCGCCGTCGATGCCTCGCAGACCAGCGTACAGTTCCAGATGCTGGGTATCCGCTCGCGCATGGCGGCATTGCGTTCCGGCGTGATGGGCGTCAATCTCGATCAGTTGAATATTCAGCGCGGCGGCTGGACGCTTTCCGGTCGAGATTTACGTTATCTATTAGCCAGCGTAGGAGAAGAAGTAGTCGGCATACCTAGCGCAGATATCGGTAGTGATTTAGGCCCATTTGGCGTGTTCGCCAGTGGCGCGATTAATCTTGGCAATCGTGATGAAACTCAGAATCAGACAGGGTTTGATTTCAAGACTCTCGAACTGATTTTAGGCGCGGATTATCGATTGAGTGATCGGTCGATTTTCGGTATGGCCCTGTCCTATAACGCCACGGATACCGATATGGATAGCAACGGCGGCTATCTGGACAGTCGGGGCTATGGTCTGACCTTGTACGGGGTGCATTATCTCTCCGATCAATTCTATATCGAAGGTATGGTCAATTATGGCCGTAACGATTATGACCAGCAGCGCAATGTGGCTTACCAGTTATCAGACGTTGACGTTAAACAGCGTTTTGACAGCAATTATGGCGGTCAACAATTTTTTTCCGATGCCGGCGTTGGCTACCAATTCACGCACGGCAACCTCACCTTTGGTCCCGAAGCCCGGCTCAGTTATCTCGACGTGCGCGTCGATTCATTTCAGGAACACGCCTCTGACAACAACCCTGGATCAGCCTGGGCAGTAGCGGTAGACGAACAGAATCTGCAATCACTGGTTTCCAGTTTGGGTGGACGCGCCAGCTATCTGCTCAATCAATCCTGGGGAACGCTGGAGCCGCAGATAGAACTGAGTTGGCTGCATGAATTTAAGGACAACAACCCATGGTTAAGCGGTCGATTTGTCGAGGGCGCTGTCGTTCCTGACAACCTCTTCCAGATTTTTATGGACCCTATGGATAAAAATTATTTCAGATTCAGTCTTGGTTTTATGGCAAGGTTTGATCGAGGGCCATCCGCCCTGATTCAATATCGCACCCTGTTTGATTATGAGAATGTTGAGACGCATTCCATTACCACCCAACTGCGCTGGGAATTCTAGCTTGCAGAACTCAACAGGAAAAAAGCAACTGATTAACGCAGTTAGCGAATTTTGGAGAATAGCGATTGATGCCCTCTAATGACATAGGCTCGCTCAAACCGAATGGCGCAGTTCCGGTGATTCCTGGCTATAAGATTGAAAGCCGGATTAGCGGCGGCGCAATGGGGCAGGTTTATTTAGCGATTCAGGAGGCGCTTGAGCGGCCCGTCGCTATCAAAGTCATCAATCCCTCTCTGAGCGCTGATCCGGTATTTCATCAGCGTTTTCTCAAGGAAGGTAAAATCGTTGCGCAACTGCGTCATCCGCATATTGTGACTATCCACGATATTGGCGAATATCAGAATCAGTATTACATGATCATGGAGTATATCGGGGGCGGGACGTTAAAAAATCGCATTCAGAAAGGCTTATCAGCAGAACAGGCCATCGTAATTTTACGGCAGCTCGCGGGAGCCTTGGGTTATGCGCATCGCCAGGGTTTTATCCATCGAGATGTTAAACCTGCCAATATCTTGTTCCGCGATGATGACAATGCGGTGCTTTCCGATTTTGGAATTGCCAAAACTTGCGAAGACAGCGCACCCTTGACGGCAACCGGTCTGGCGATTGGCACAGTCCTCTACATGAGTCCGGAACAAGCTCAGGGGAAAACCCTTGACGGCCGTAGCGATCTTTATTCTTTGGGATTGGTTTTTTTCGAGATGCTCACCGGGTTTCGGCCTGACCGAACGCCGGATGGACTCACTGAAGCATTGCCGACAGAACTGAGGCGCTATCAGTATCTCTTGGATGGATTACTGGCGCGTAATCCAGATGCACGTTTTGCTACCGCTGAACAGTTAATTAAAGCGATTGATAACAGCGACGCCAATGAAAACGATGTGACGGTTGTGCTTCCGCCGGCCAGCCTGACAGCCGCCGAGCAAAGAAAAACTAACCGCTGGTTTAACCGATACACTGTTGGAAGCGCGTTGCTTGCCGTGATTATCCTGGTAATCGGAGCGGGATATTTAATCCAGGATCGCTTGTTCAATGACGCGCTTCCCGTTCAGATTTCCTATGCTTACCGACCCATCGACCAACTCAATTTTCGTCCATTGCTGGGCGATAGCGCACTGCGTTCCGGGGATCATTATCAAATCCGTTTTACTCCTGAGCGGGAGGGTTATGTCTATATCTTTCAAATTGATAGCGGCGGCGCTGTTTATCGCCTGTTTCCAGTGGAAGATAACCAAGTTGCGCAAGCGGTTAATGTGAATCCAGTGCAAGCCGGCGTTACTTATTTCGCGCCTGCTGAAGATGAAGCCTTTCAACTGGATGAACAAGTCGGTCAGGAACAGATTTACGCTTTGGCTTTCCAAAAGCGGAACAGCGCACTGGAAGATCAGTATGCGCTGCTTATGGAAGCGCGTCGCGCCCAGGATGCTTCACGAGTGGGCGAATTGCATATACAACTGATTGATAGCCTGCAAAAAATCCAGGTGGGCGCTCTGCCCGTGCTGAAGTTCAAACATAACCCGAGGGGAAGCCATGATCTCTGAAATTCGCTGGCGTCGTTATGGGTCGCTGCCCTTAATCAGCAGCCTGTTGTTGGGAACCGCCGGGGCCGCCAATCCTTCTGCGGATACCGACCTCACTACCCGTGGACCTGCGGGAACCGTCAAAATTGCTCCTGAAGCTGGAGGCGCTGGCGCAAAACCCGCCTCCTTGGCTACGCCCGGCAGTTCCAAGCCGTTGAGCTTCAAGGTGAACTATGTCTATCGACCGGGTGGACAAGGCCCGCTCAAGCCGCTCGGCGAGGGCAGCGTGCTGAATTCGGGCGATCACTACAAAATCCAGTTCACGCCGACCGAAGACGGTTATGTGTATATTTTCCAGGTGGACAGCAGCAAGGCGATTTTTCAGCTCTTTCCGATGACCAGTTTTGGGGGTGTTCAGGTTAATAACCTGAATCCGGTCAAAGCTGGCGTGACTTATCATTTGCCGGCCAAGGATAAATCATTCAAGCTCGATAATAACGTCGGTTCGGAAAGCATTTTATTCCTGGCGTTCCGACAACCGAATCAGGCGCTGGAACAGCAGTATGAGGCGCTGATTAACGCTCGGCTGTCCAAAGATAATGTCAAGGCGACCAATGTGCAAAACGCCATCAATGCCAATTTCAAGACACGAGGCTTGGCTGGCATTGTTGATGATGCGGAAAAGAAAACCACGACAGTGCCGTGGACTGCCAAGGAATCCTTCACCATGCCGGTGCGTCATCTGAATAATTTGTGCGATGACTGTATTAGCATGATCACTTTTGAGCATCGCTAGATCATGCGGTTTAAGCCGTCCGCGACCAAGAACTTTGCTCACGACCAACCCGCTTGCGCCGGGATTTTGCTGACCAACCTCGGCACGCCCGCCGCGCCGACCCCAGCGGCGTTGCGCCGTTATCTGGCGGAATTTCTCTGGGATCGGCGGGTGGTCGAGCTACCCCGACCGCTGTGGTGGCTGATCCTGCACGGCGTCATTTTGCGCACCCGCCCGGCCCGGTCAGCGCGCAAGTATCAGACGATCTGGAGCGCGGAAGGATCGCCGCTGCTGGCGATTAGCCGGAAACAGGCCCTGGCCCTGGCTGAGACGTGCAGCGTGCGTTGCCCCGGCCCGGTTCGGGTGGCGCTGGGAATGCGCTATGGCGCGCCCTCGATTGCCGACGCGCTGACCGAGTTACGCGCCGCCGGCGTGCAACGCCTGCTGGTGTTGCCGCTGTACCCGCAATATTCGGCAGCGACTACCGCCTCGACCTTCGACGCTATCGCCGCCGAATTGCAAACCTGGCGCTGGCTGCCGGAACTGCGCTTCATCACCCAGTATCATGACCATCCCGCCTATCTGGGTGCGCTGGCC
>JBDHRB010000219.1:0-4938 GCA_039807355.1 Candidatus Competibacteraceae bacterium | reverse complement strand
ACAAGGTCGCCGAGACGCTGCATGGATTGGCGCCCCGGGCCAAGGGTTATGTCCAGTTGCGCGAAATGCTCCACAAGTATCGGAAGATCCAGCAGGAAGGCGGCTGGCCGGCGGTGTCGGGCAACGCTCCGGGCAAGACGCTGCGGGCGCGGCTCGAAGCGAGCGGCGATTTGCGCGACAAGGGCAATGACAAAGACGTTGCCGACGCCTTGCGCCGCTTCCAGAAGCGTCATGGCCTGGCCGAGACCGGCAAAGTCAACGCGGCAACCCTGGCGGCGCTGAATGTGCCGGTGTCCGAGCGGATTCGCCAGATTGAGCTGAACCTGGAACGCTGGCGCTGGATGCCGGATGAGCTGGGTTCCCGCTACATCCTGGTCAACATCCCCAGCTATAAGATGCAGGTCTTCGAGGAAGGCAAGCCGGTGATGGAGTCCAAAGTGGTGGTGGGCAAGCAGGAGCGGCAGACGCCGAGCTTTACCGCCAACATGGAATACTTGGTGCTCAGTCCGAAATGGTATGTGCCGCGTTCGATTGCGGTGAAGGACAAGCTGCCGCAACTCAAGCGCAATCCTCAGGCGCTGGCCCGACAGGGCATTCGCGTCTACAACAGCGCCG
Organism: Candidatus Competibacteraceae bacterium; assembly: GCA_039807355.1. Taxonomy (GTDB): domain Bacteria; phylum Pseudomonadota; class Gammaproteobacteria; order Competibacterales; family Competibacteraceae; genus UBA2383. The sequence continues at coordinate 4,323 of JBDHRB010000219.1, read as the reverse complement.
GTCAACAGGTCAATCCGGGGTCGGTCAACTGGCGGGCGGTCAGCGCCAGCAACTTTAATTATCAGTTGCGCCAGGACGCCGGGCCGCGTAATGCGCTGGGCGGGATCAAGTTCATGTTCCCCAATCCCTACAGCATTTATCTGCACGACACGCCGTCGCGGGAGCTGTTCAGCCGCAACCAGCGCACCTACAGTTCCGGCTGCATCCGCATTTCCAATCCGGTCGAGCTGGCGGAATATCTGCTCAAGCATGACCCGAAGTGGGATAAGGACAAGATCAAAACCGCCTCGACCAGCGGTAAGCAACGGGTGGTGAATCTCCCCAAGGAAGTGCCGGTGTATCTGCTGTACTGGACCGCCTGGGTGGACGCCGACGGCCTGCTGAACTTCCGCGATGATATTTACCAGCGCGACAAGCCGATGTTGCGCGCCCTGTATCAGGACGAGAAAGCGAGTGTCAAAGGGGCTTGAATCCTGATGGGCGAATGGCGAGCCGCCGGGTGCAACTCGCCAGTTCGCCCGCTCCCTGCGAGTCATCCATGATGCGGGTGGCGCTGGGGGTGCAGTATGACGGCTCCGGGTTTCGGGGCTGGCAGGCCCAGCAACCGGGAACCCGCACCGTGCAAACGGCGCTGGAGCAGGCGCTGGCCAAGGTGGCCAATCATCCAGTGCGGGTGGTCTGCGCCGGACGCACCGACGCCGGAGTGCATGGCCTGGGTCAGGTCGCGCATTTCGATACCACAGCGGTGCGTTCGCAGCGGGCCTGGGTGCTGGGCGGTAACGCCCATCTGCCGCTGGATGTCAGCCTGAACTGGGCGCGGGAAACCCCGGAAGATTTTCATGCCCGCTTCTCGGCGCTGGCCCGACGCTATCGTTATGTCATCCTCAATCGAGCACAGCGTTCGGCGTTGTGGCGGCAGCGGGCGGCCTGGCATTATCGACCGCTGGACGCGGAACGGATGCACCGCGCCGGCCAGGCGTTGATCGGCGAACACGATTTCAGTGCTTTCCGCGCTGCGGAATGTCAGGCCCGGCATCCGATTCGGGCGGTTCACGCAATCAGCGTCCGTCGCTACGGCGATAGCGTGGTGTTGGACGTGCAAGCCAATGCATTCCTGCACCACATGGTACGCAATATCGCCGGGGTGTTGATGGCGATTGGCGTCGGCGACCGACCGCTGGAGTGGGCGCAGCAAGTCCTGGAACAGCGCGACCGCACCCAGGCCGGGGTGACCGCGCCCGCCGAAGGACTGTATCTACTGGCGGTGCAGTACCCGGAACGCTTTGGTTTGCCGGCGGGCGACCCCGCCGCTCCTCTCGGGCCGCTTGCCGCCGGCTAAATCCGCCCCCGGATATAGCCGAGACTTTCCAGCTTCAACAAAATGCGTTGCGCCGCCTCGCCTGCCGCGCAGTCTTGCGTATCCACGACCACTTCAGGATGTTCCGGCGCTTCGTAGGGATCGCTGATCCCGGTGAATTCCTTGAGAATGCCGGCGCGGGCTTTGGCGTACAGCCCCTTGCGGTCGCGGGCCTCGCACACTTCCAGCGGAGTGGCGACATGGACTTCGAGAAACCCGCCCAGCGGCGCGATCATCTCGCGCACCTCGCGGCGGGTGACCGTATAGGGCGCAATCGGCGCACAAATAGCGATGCCGCCGTTTTTGGTGATTTCGCTGGCGACAAAACCGATGCGCAGAATGTTGATGTTGCGATGCTCGCGGGAGAAACCCAGTTCGCTGGACAAATGCTTGCGCACGATGTCGCCGTCCAGCAAGGTCACCGCCCGCCCGCCCAGTTCGAGCAATTTGACCATCAGCGCGTTGGCGATGGTGGATTTGCCGGACCCGGACAAGCCGGTGAAAAACACGGTGAAGCCCTGCCGGTGACGCGGCGGGTGGGTGCGGCGCAGTTCTTCGACCACCTCCGGGCAGGAAAACCAGTCGGGAATCTCCAGCCCTTCCTGCAAACGGCGGCGAAATTCCGCATCAGAAAGGTGTAGCACGGTTTCGTCCGGCTGCACTTCGCTGCCCAGCAGATATTGGGCGCGTTCCCGCACATAAACCATCTCCGGCAACCGCAAAATCTGAATGCCCAGTTCCGCTTGATGAGCGACGGCCAATGCTTGCGCCGCGTCTGCCGCGTAGAACGTCGGCCCGGACTGATCCTGATCCGGCCCGGCGTGATTGCGACCGACGATGAAATGGCTGCAACCGTAGTTTTGACGGATGATGGCGTGCCATAGCGCCTCGCGGGGGCCGGCCATGCGCATGGCCAGATTGAGCAAACTCAGGGCGGTGGTTTGCTCAGGATAGGCTCGTTTGAGCCAGTGTTCATAGCAGCGCACCCGCGCATAGTGGTCGATGTCGCCGGGCGGGGTCAGACCCACCGCCGGATGCAGCAATAGATTAGCTTCGGCCTGTTGCACGGCGCGTAAGGTTAATTCCTGATCAGCGCGATGCATGGCGTTTCGCGGCTGGAATGCGACAATCCGCCGCCAGCCCAGCTTGGCGAAGCGTTCGCGCAGCTCATGAGGCGAGTCGCGCAGATGCGGAAAATCGTAATGGGTCGGCGCTTCGATGCCGCGCAACCGACCGCCGATAGAGACCGGCCCAGTGCGGTGCAACAAATGAAACACCCCCGGATGCCGGTCATCGCGGGTTCCGAACACCTGTTGCGCTTCGCGCCGCTTGTCCGGGCGCCACACATCACCGACTTCCAGCACTGCGATCAGCACCCCCTCAGCGTCGCGCAAGGCGACTTCATCGGCGCGATTCAGACTGTTGGCGAAAGTGTCCGACACATCGAGCGTAATCGGCATTGGCCACAGCGTGCCGTCGCTCAGGCGCATCTCCTCAACCACCCGCAAGTAATCGGCTTGATTGAGAAAGCCTTCCAGAGGCGAAAAACCGCCATTCAACAATAATTCCACATCGCACAATTGACGCGGCGTCAAATCCCAGGAGGGATAGGTTTGCGCCTGGACCTTGTATCGCGCCGCATCCGCAGGGTTGACAGATAACTCCTTGAGAACGCCTCCGTGCGGTTCAATCAGATGAATCATTGCGCTGGCTCTGGGCTGGAGAAGGGGTTTATATTTTCTGGTAAAAAGAAATGAGTATTCCAATAACTTATAGTTATAAATATAGTTGCGCGGCCCGGATGGGTTTGGATTGAACAGGCTGGGTTAGAACGCCGCCGCCAGAGTGCGCACTTCTTCCAGCATGACCTGGCGTTGCGCGTGGGAAACCGAAGGCACTTGATAAAATGCCCGGTAAACGACATTGCGCACCCCGCACGCGCCCAGCACGCCTTCGACCATGGGCCGCGCCAGCAACTCCTCCCAGCGCTCCCGCTGATAAGTCGCCGCATCGCCGCCCAGAGTATTGAGAATCAGCGCCCGTTCGTGAGTCAGCAAACCTTTCATTCCATCCGGGCCAAAGTCGAAGGCAAATTTGCGGGTGAAGATTCGGTCGATCCAGCCTTTTAAAATCGCCGGCGGCCCAAACCACCAGATCGGATAGATCAACACCAGACCTTGCGCCCATTGCAGCGCCGCCTGTTCCCGGTGAGTGTCAGCGGGCAGTTCGCCGCGCCAGTTGCGCAATAAATCCTCGCCGTCCAGGGTCGGGCGGAATTGCATTTGATATAGATCATGAATCCGCGTGGCGTGGCCGCGTTCGCGCAACGCGGCATCGACCGTTTCCAAAATCGCCTGATTGAAGCTGCGCGGGTTGGGATGCGCGTAAATGATCAGAACGTTCATACCACTCAGGCCACCCGCGCCGTGAAATCATGGCCAGCCAGATTGAGGATCAGCGCATCGCCGCCGGTCAGCGGCGCAACGCCCGCCGGGGTGCCGGTGAGTACCACATCACCCGGTTGCAGGGTGAAGTGGGTGGAAATGTAAGCGATCAGGTCAAAAATCCCGATCATCATCAAGCGGGTATTGCCCTGTTGGCGAACCGCGCCATTCACTTGCAGGCTCAAGTCCGCCGCTTGCGGCTCCGGCAGTGCTTCCGGTTTTAAAAAGGGCGACAGAGGGCAGGAACCGTCGAAGGCCTTGGCGGTTTCCCAGGGATGACCTTGCTTTTTTAATTGGTTCTGTAGGTCGCGCAAGGTCAGGTCCAGCGCAACCCCATAGCCGGCGACCGCTTGCCGGGCCATTGCAGTGTCGGCATCGCGCAGTTCCTGGCCGATCAGCACCGCCAACTCCACTTCATGATGACAGGCCCCCCGTCCTTCGGGGAGCCGAATCGGCTGATCCAAGGGCCACAACGCAGTGGCGGGCTTGATGAACAGGATCGGGGTTTCTGGAACCGCATTG
>JBDHRB010000218.1:0-4958 GCA_039807355.1 Candidatus Competibacteraceae bacterium | reverse complement strand
GGATGACGGGCGTAATGGCGATGTCACGCAACTGCTGGCGGCCAGTTCCTTTCAACCGCCGCTGGCGCTGATCAATCCTTATCTGTTCATTCCGCCGATTTCGCCGCATATCGCCGCCCGCGAAGCCGGTCGGCCTATCGACCTCGCGGTCATTAAACAAGCGTTCGCCGAACTGTGCGAGCAGGCCGATGTGGTTTGGGTGGAAGGCGTCGGCGGGTTTCGGGTGCCGCTGGACGAACAAACCGACGCCGCTGATCTGGCCCAGGACTTAGCCCTGCCGCTGATTTTGGTGGTAGGAATGCGCCTCGGTTGCATCAATCACGCTTTATTGACCGTCGAGGCGATTCAGGCGCGGGGGATGCATCTGGCCGGCTGGGTGGCCAACCGGATTGAACCGGCCATGGCCCGCTTTGAGGCGAATTTGGAAACATTATGCGCCCGGCTGGACGCGCCGCTGCTGGGCGTAACGCCCTATGGCGCGAACCCGGCGCGGGCCGCCTCGGCGTTGCGCCTGGCGGAATTGACGGAATTAGCGGCGGCGGCTCCAGCGGCTTAGAGGCTGTGCAAATCGACCGGCGCTAAATCCCGGCCCCGCCCTCGAAGATTTCGCTGCGCTCTGGGGCCAGCGCAGGACCAGCCACAGCGCTGGCGTTGCGCACCAAGGATTCGTTCAGCTCCGGATTACACAACTCGATAAACCGATAAACGAAATTGCGTAAATAGCTGCTCCTGCGAACAGCGATCCAAGCGATGTTTTTCTCGAATAACCGGGTGCTGTCGAGCAAACGCAAGCCAACATCCTTGACCGGATTAAAGGCAACCGAGGCAATGATGCCGATGCCGAGACCCAGCTCGACATAGGTCTTAATCACATCGGCGTCCAATGCCGAGATCACGATGTCGGGCGCCAGTCCTGACCGGGCGAAAACCGCATCCAGCCTGGAGCGGCCAGTAAAGCCTTCATGGTAGGTGATGAGCGGATGCTCAACGATGGCCTCAAGGGTGAGCGGTTGCATCGAGATCAGCGGATGCCGGTCCGGCACGATCACCGCGTGATGCCACTCATAAAACGCGAATGAGGCCAGTTCCGCCACGCTGGACAGCGATTCGGTGGCGATGCCGATATCCGCTTCGCCGGCCAGCAGCATCGCGGCGATCTCCGCCGGATTGGCTTGATGGAGCGCCAAATGCACCTTGGGAAAGGCGGCCTTGAATCGCTCGACCACCGGCGGCAGCGCATAGCGCGCCTGAGTGTGGGTGGTGGCGACGCGGAGCTTGCCTTGATCGCGGTTGGAAAACTGCTCGGCGAGCTGACGGATGTTCTTGGCGTCCAGCAACATGCGCCGGACGATTTCGACCAGTTCCTTACCCGGTTCGGTCAGTCCCAACACCCGTTTGCCCCGGCGGATGAACAGTTCAATGCCAAGTTCATCCTCCAAATCCCTGATGTGCTTGCTCACCCCCGACTGCGAGGTAAACAGCGCGTTAGCGACTTCGGTCAGATTGAAGTGGCAGCGCACCGCTTCCTGGATAATGCGCAGTTGCTGGAAGTTCACATTCCTTCTCCATCAAAGCCGATTGGGTTTCCCGCCGGAAGGGACGGCGCTCCCGTCAACGCTGCGCCATGATCTGATCATACACGCCGCCATCGGCAAAATGAGTTTTCTGCGCATTCGCCCAGCCGCCGAAAACTTCGTCCACCGTAAAAAGCTTGATGGTTTTGAACTGTTCGGCGTGTTGTTGCAGCGCCGTGTCGAGCTGTGGCCGGAAGAAATGCCGGGCGATGATTTCCTGACCGGCGGGAGAATAAAGGAAGTCCAGATAACCCTGAGCTTGCCGGCGCGTTCCTTTTTTATCCACCACCCGATCCACCACGGTGACCGGCGCTTCAGCCCGAATGCTGATGGAAGGATAAATCACCTCGAATTTCTCACCGCCCAGCTCACGGGCGATCAGCGCCGCCTCATTCTCAAAGGTCACCAGCACGTCGCCCAAATCGCGCTGGGTGAACGTCGTGGTAGCGCCGCGCCCGCCGCCATCCAGCACCGGTACATTGCGAAACAGGCGGGTCACGAAGTCGCGGGCCTGGGCTTCATCGCCGAACGTCTTGATCGCGTAGCCCCACGCCGCCAAATAGGTGTAGCGGCCATTGCCCGAAGTCTTGGGGTTGGGAACGACTACCGCAATACCGGGCTTGGCCAGATCGTCCCAGTCGCGGATGAGCTTGGGATTGCCCTTGCGCACCAGAAACACGGTGGTTGAAGTATACGGTGCGCTGTTGTAGGGCAGGCGCTGCCGCCAGTCTGCCGGGACCAAACCGCTGCGCGCCAATAACTCAATGTCAGTGTCCTGATTCATGGTGACCACATCGGCCCCTAGGCCATTGGCCACCGCGAGGGCTTGCTTGCTCGACCCGCCGTGGGATTGTTCGACAGCGATTTTTTCGCCGGTAGTTTTCGCCCAGTGTTCGATGAAGGCGGGATTAATGTCCTTATATAACTCACGGGTTACGTCATAGGACACATTCAGGAGCGCGACATCGGCGTAGGCGGTTTCGAGCAGCAAAGCGGCGGCGCCTGCCAGCAGGACGCGAACCAGGCCAAGCGAAAATTTCATGGATAGACTCCGATCAAGTTATAACCAAATCGAAGTTTAGAAACGAATAGTAATAATTAAAAATAATCTATTGCGAAATTCTTATGCATTTTCCTGCAATAGCAGGAATACATAGCAGGAATACGGTAAGCAGTCATGGCGCAACTCAAAATTTGATTTTCATACAAGCTGTTAGAGTTCCTTGGCCATGACCAGCGCATCTTCGCGGCGGCCCTTGGGCGCTGGGTAATAACCCGCCCGCAGACCAATCTCGCAGAAGCCGGCGGCGGAATACAAACGCAGCGCCGGCGCGTTGGACGCCCGCACTTCCAGAAAGACGGTTTTCACCGCCTCGGCGCGGGCGATCTCCAGCAGATGCTGCAAAATCCGTCGCGCCAGACCGTGCCCCTGCCATTCCGGGCGCACGCACAGATTGAAAATGTGCGCCTCGCCGACCGCCGCCGACATCACCCCATAGCCCTGAATCAGGCCGCCGTTCGGAACCGCCAGCACCCGACAGTGATAGTCGGCGCGCAGACAGTCGCGGAATATGCCCTCGCTCCAGGAAAATTGATAAGCGCGATTTTCGATCAGAAGAATTTCCCGCAGATCGGCGTAGAGCATCCGACGAAATTCGCTGGCGGCGGGTTTGCGCGTCACATGGACTGGCAATGCGCTCATCGCCCAGCGTCCGCCGCTTCAGCCGCCAAAACCCGGCGGGCCAAACGCAAATCATCCCAGGCTTTGCGCTTTTCCCGTGGCGAGCGCAGCAGATAGGCCGGGTGGTAGGTCACTACCACGGGAATCCGCGTTGGCCCGAAACGATGTGCCTGGCCGCGCAGCTTGCCGATTTGCGTATCGGTATTGAGCAGATTTTGCGCAGCGATGCGCCCCACCGCCAGAATGATGCGCGGGCGGATCAAAGCAATCTGCCGTTCCAGAAATGGCCGGCATTGTGCCGCTTCTTCCGGGGTTGGCTCGCGGTTTTCCGGCGGGCGGCAACGGACGATGTTGGTGATGTAAGCCTGTTCGCGCTGGACGCCGATAGCCAACAGCATCGGATTGAGCAATTTTCCCGCCCGCCCGACGAACGGTTCGCCCTGCTGATCCTCATCAGCGCCGGGGCCTTCGCCGATCACCAGCCAGTCGGCCTGACGGTTGCCGACGCCGAACACGACTTGAGTACGGGTCGCGCACAGGCCGCAGGCCCGACATTGTTGGGCTTCCGCGGTGAGTGCTTCCCAGTCCATGGCGGCAATGCGCGCCTCGCGGCTGATCACCGGCGGCGGCGCTGGCGCAAAATCCGCCTCGTCGAATTCGCTGACCGGCTCCCAATCACCATCCAATTCCCGATCATCCGGCGGCAGGGGTGGATTCATCACGTCCTCCGACTCCGGTTGCTCCGGCGGCCAAGATTCAGCCATTCCGGCATCTTCCCCTGCTCCATCTGCGTCCAGCGCCGGCGGATGTTCCGGCGAAGTCTGGCGCGGCAGCCATAGCGGAATGCCCAGGGCTTGCAGATAGGGACGTTTGGCAGTCATCGCTGGATTTACAACAGTTGCGGATGCGCCCGCTCGACCGGTTGCAGCACCTTGTTCAGCGCGTTCACATACGCCTTGGCTGACGCAATCACGATGTCGGTGTCTGCACCCTGACCGTTGAAAATCCGCCCGCCCTGGGCCACCCGCACCGTCACTTCGCCTTGCGAATCGGTGCCGCTGGTGATGTTGTTCACCGAGTACAGCAGCAAATCCACCCCGGTTTGCAAGACGCTTTCAATCGCCTTGAACGCGGCGTCCACCGGGCCGCCGCCTTCCGCGGTAACGCGATATTCGTGACCGTCGAACGCCAGGGTCAACTGCGCTTTCGGGGTTTCGCCGGTTTCCGAACACACGCGCAGATAGAGCAACTTGACCCGCTCATTTTCCGCGACCAAATAGGCGTCAGTGACCAGCGCCTGCAAATCCTCGTCGTAAATCTCGTGCTTCTTATCGGCCAGTTCCTTAAAACGGGCAAAGGCGGCGTTCAATTCTTCTTCAGTAGCGAAACTGGCGCCCAGTTCCTCCAGCCGGGTGCGGAAGGCGTTGCGCCCGGAATGCTTGCCCATGACCATGCGGTTGGCGCTCCAGCCGACATCTTCAGCACGCATGATCTCGTAAGTCTCCCGATGCTTGAGCACGCCGTCCTGATGAATGCCCGATTCGTGAGCAAAGGCGTTAGCGCCGACGATGGCCTTGTTGGGCTGCACCGGAAAGCCGGTGATATTGGCGACCAGCCGCGATGCCGGGACGATCTGCGTGGTATCAATCCCGGTTTCAAGCTGAAACACGTCGCGGCGGGTGCGCACCGCTATGACGATTTCT
>JBDHRB010000217.1:0-4976 GCA_039807355.1 Candidatus Competibacteraceae bacterium | reverse complement strand
GCTCCAGCCAGAAACGGTCCGCCGGCGTGAACCGCCAACGCGCCGAGCGCCGCCAGCAGGGCGATGTCCTCGGCCCCGGCGGCGAACGTATAGTCGCCGATCAACAGCGACCAGGGTTGCCCATCCGGCAGCCGCACCCCGCGATCAATCAGCCGCGCATAAAGACTGGTGGCGGTCGGGTCGCCGCCGGCGCTGCGCAAATCGGCCAGCAGCTCTTGCCGGGTCACGTCGAACAAGGTGACCTGCACCACGCTGCTGTCGTAGGCGCTGACCAGTCCCTGCACGCTGCGCCAGGCGGCCTCCAGCGCCTGAAACGCCGGTTGATGGAGAATCGCCCGCAACTGATCGCTGATCGCCGCATCCAGCGCCGCAACCCAGGCGCTCTGATCGGGGTCGGCGTGAACAATATGCGGTTGCACCACCGCCCGCAGGAACGATTGAAGCGCAGCGGTTCCGGGGTCGGGCGCTCGCGGCGCCGGAGTCGGCGGGCGTGGACCGAGTAAGCGTCCTAGCAATTCAACATCACTCTCCGCCGGAGCCGGACCAGTTTGAACCGACGCCGCTGGAGACGGGGCCAATTCGGCGACAGCCTGGGCAAAACTGGCCGAATTGAGCAGCCGGGCGCGGCTGCGGCGCAGGGCCTGAAACGCCTCCAGACGCTGAAACAGCGCATCGGGATGAAAGTCATCGACCTGGCGGAAGCTCACCATCAGGGTTGAACCCGGCTCCGCGCCAGTTAGCCGCAGCTTCGGGGCCAAGCGGGACATCGCTGAATCCAGGCTGTCCGCATCGACGGCGAGCAAGGGCCGGCTGGACAAATCGTCCAGCGGCCCCGGCATTTCCCGGTCGGCGCGACCGCTGAAATCAGCCATGATCAGGAAACGCAACGGCGCAGCGGGCTGGCGGCGCGGCGGATTTGACGGCGATGGCGGCAGGTTCAAGGAAAATTCCATTCGGCCTGGCATGGCGTTTGATCTCCAAACAGGAAACAGGATGGGTGCAAGTCTAGTCTGATTTTACCCTCGCCGGCCACGGACTTGCCGGCGCGCATTTTCTGCTAAACTCAAGCGCAATGTTGCGCACCGGCAACGGTCAGGAGGAGAGTCTGGATCATGGCCATTACACAACAACGCCGAATCTTCGCGGTCAACACTCCGCTGGGCGAAGACGTGCTGGTTTTCTACCACATGATCGGGACTGAACAACTCGGACGCTTGTTTGAATATGAAATCGAATTGCTCAGTGAGAAAACCTACATTCAATTAACGGAAATTCTCGGTAAAAACATCACGGTGCGTATGCAGTTGCCGGAAGCGCGTGGTGCAGGAACCCGTTATTTTAATGGTTTCGTCACCCGCTTCAGTTATCTGGGGATGCGCGGGATGCGTTACGGCGCTTACCGGGCGATTGTTCATCCCTGGCTGTGGTTTTTGACCCGCACCGCCGATTGCCGGATTTTCCAGAACAAGACCGTTCCTGACCTGATCGAAGACATTTTCCGACAACACGGTTTCACCGACTTCAAACGCTCGCTGACCGGTCAGTATCGAACCTGGGAATACTGTGTGCAGTATCGGGAAACCGATTTCAATTTTGTCAGCCGCCTGATGGAACAGGAAGGGATTTATTACTACTTCATCCATGAAAATGGCAAGCACACTCTGGTTCTGGCCGATGACTTGAGCGCCCATAACCCGTTTCCGAATTACGCTGAAGTCCCTTATTACCCGCCGGACGCCATGCAGTGGCGCGAACGCGATCATCTTTATGAATGGGTAGTGGAAAAACAGATACAGCCCGGCAAGTATGCACTGAACGACTTCGATTTTACTGCGCCGACCAAGAATCTGCGCAAAGTGCTGTCCCTGCCGAAAAACCACGCCCTGGCCAAATTCGAGATGTATGACTATCCCGGCGAATATACCGAACCGGGCGATGGCGACAATTACACTAAAATCCGCCTTCAAGAAATCCTCGCCCAGCACAAAGTGGTACGGGCGGAAGGCGTCACCCGTGGAATGTCCACCGGCTGTTTGTTCACCCTGACCAATAGCGGCAATACCGATCAAGACCGCCAATATCTGGTGGTCTCCGCTCAATACGAACTGCAAGCCGATCCCTACGAATCGGTGCCTGCGCCCGAATCGAGAAAACCGTACCAGGTGAGTATCACTGCGATTGACGCCCAGCAGCCTTACCGGGCGCCGCGCATCACCCTCAAGCCGGTGGTGAAAGGGCCGCAGACCGCGATTGTCGTCGGCAAGGCCGGCGAAGAGATCGACACCGATCAATACGGGCGGGTCAAATGCCATTTCCACTGGGACCGCCACGACAACGCCGACGAGAACAGCTCCTGCTGGATTCGCGTCGCCCAGAGTTGGGCGGGCAAAAAATGGGGCGCTTTGTACCTGCCGCGCATCGGCCAGGAAGTGATCGTCGATTTTCTCGAAGGCGACCCGGATCGACCGATCATCACCGGGCGGGTTTATAACGGCGCGAACCTGCCGCCCTACACCCTGCCGGACAAGAAAACCCTGTCCACGCTCAAGAGCTTGTCGAGCAAGGGCGGCGGCGGCTTCAACGAGCTGCGTTTTGAAGACGACAAGGGCAAGGAGCAAATCTTTCTCCACGCCGAGCGCGATGAGGATGTGCGGATCAAGAATGACGCCCGCGAATGGATCGGCAGCGAGCGGCACTTGATCGTCAAGAAAAAGCAGTTCGAGCAGGTTGAGGGCGAGAAGCATCTGACCGTCAAATCCGGCGACGGCGGCAGCGGTGATCAATTTGAAAAGGTGGCCGGCGAGAAACATCAGCAGGTCGGCGGCGACCATAATCAGAAAGTCGGCGGTACGCTGTCCTTGAACGTCGGTCAGGATCAGCAGGAAAAAGTCGGGATGAATCACGCCCTGGACGCCGGCATGGAAATTCACCTGAAGGCCGGGATGAAAGTGATCATCGAGGCCGGGATGCAGTTGACCATCAAGGCCGGTGCCAGTTTTATCGACCTGGGTCCAGCCGGGATCACCATCAGCGGCGCACCCATGGTGCAAATCGCCGGTAGCCCCATGGTGATGATCAACAGCGGCAGCGGTTCAGCCGGTTCCGGTTCGGGCAGTTCCCCGGATGCGCCGAAAGACCCGACCGCGCCGAATGAAGCGGCGGACGATCAGGCCGGCGAAGTCACCAGCGCCCAGGCCACGCCGATTCAGAAACAGGGCGAGTCGCTGGATTCGGTGGCGGTGGGCGGCTATCAGGCGCCGCAGGCCAAAGCCTTGAGTAACGCCGCCCAGTCCGGTGCGCCGTTCTGCGAAGTCTGCGAGGAAAAACGCAAACAGTCGCAAGACGCCGCAAAGGCGTCGGAGGCCAAAAAATGAGTGCGCCGTTGCCCAGTCAAGCCCTGTTGCAACAATTGTTCGCCATCCCCAACGCAACGACTTATGCCATTCTCGACGGCGCTTCTGTCCCACGGCTGCGGCCCACCCTGGCCCGTCTGGGCGTCGAGGCGGAATGTCTGTATCGCGGGGAACTGGAGCCGGATTTGGCTCAGGCCGCGCCGTATCTGGCGGTGACCCCGTTCGATCATCCTTTCACCGACTGGCTGTTGCAGGAAGGTTGGGGAAAACACTGGGGAATTTTCGCCATCAGCCGGGCCAATCTGCGCACGCTGCGGATGCATCTGCGCACCTTTCTCAAAGTCTATGGCCCGGACTTAAAGCCGCTGTATTTTCGCTACTACGATCCCCGGGTGCTGCGCGTCTATCTGCCCACCTGCAACGCCCAGGAATTGCAAACCGTGTTTGGCCCGGTATTGCGCTATCTGATGGAAGACGAAGACCCGGCGACCCTGTTGAAATTCTCCCTCGACCAGGGCGCGTGCCAGCGTGAGGCGGTTGCGCTGGGCAATCCGCCTGCGGTCGCACCGGCTCAATAGCAGTCAACCTCGCGGAGAGTTGCGCCATGTTGATGATTCGCCAGGAACAAATGGACGTGTTGAGCGCCCACATGCGCCAGCAGTTCGAGCAGCGCATGATCCGGCACTTGCGCACCAAATTCCCGGAGCGCACCAAAGACTTGCCCGATGAAAGAATCCGTCTGGTGGTGCAGGACAGCGCCCGCAAGGCCCAAGGCTATGGCGTTGAACACGAGGAGGACATCCGGCGCTTCACCGAATATCTGGTGATTTACGGGATGCGCTTCGATGTCCGCGAAGAAACCCGCTGGATGGGCGACATTTTGCGCCGCAAGGATTTAAGCGGCCCGGCGAAAATGGATTTGATCGACCTGCGCGAACTGCAAATGATCAGGGGGAGCCATGCCTAGATTGAGCAGACCGCTGGACACCCAGGCGGTAAAAGCGGCGGATGATGAGTTTTACGCCAAACACCCGGAACTGGTGAAAGACGGCAAACGGATTCCCTTGTCCGCAACCGATCCCAGTCAAGCCGCTTTGCGCAAGGAATGGGTGGATCTGTATAAGAAAAATGGCGGCAAGGAAGAAGGCGAGGATGAAAAAATGCCCGCCAAGAAACCCGACGATCCGGTGCAGCCCTGCCCGGCGGAACAGGAAGACGAGCCGAAAATTATCTCGGTGGCCTATCTGGACGGGGCCGATGACAAGGAAATCGCCGGCGGCAAACAGATCGTCAATCTGCCGCGTGACGCCAAATGGGTCGATGGGGTCGAGGCGCAAAATATCGACCGCCTCAGCCACAAGCCGCGCATCAAGGTGCGCTTCAACAAACCCGGATCGCACAGCTTCAAGGTCAAGTATTTGCCGGACGGCGGCAATGCGGTGTATTCCGGGGCGGAAAAAGGCCGCACCAGCCATTTCAAATATCAGGATCAGCAAAAATCCTACAGCACTGACGGCGACGGCACGAAGATTTTGCCGATAGATGACTTCTTCGTCGCGGCGGCGGGCAAGGACAAATACAAGCTGGAGGCCGAGGACGACAAGGGCAACAAGGTGCAAAGCG
>JBDHRB010000216.1:0-4982 GCA_039807355.1 Candidatus Competibacteraceae bacterium | reverse complement strand
GACGTTCTGACATTTATCCATAAACGCCGCGCCATTCATCGAGCCTTTCACTTGGTTACCTTCAAGACATTCATTCTGACTTTCACGGAACTGAGTGGTGAGCTTGAAATATCCATTCCCGGCGGGTGTCGCTTTCCACAACTGACCGGTGACGTTCTGACATTTATCCATAAACGCCGCGCCATTCATCGAGCCTTTCACTTGGTTACCTTCAAGACATTCATTCTCGCTTTCGCGGAACTGAGTGGTGAGCTTGAAATAACCGTCTGGGAAGCTGGAACCCGCTTCACTCGCTAAGGTATTGCTGCTTATTGCAAGAAGAATGATTGCAGGAGCAGTCAATTTAAATAGCTTTTTCATGAGAAAAAATCCTATGAGGAATATAAAGATCCGCTTTACAGTTTCTACGTTATTGCCGCAGATCATTCACAACAACGCAACAAGTATTAGACCCTTAAAACGGGGTCTTACTTTACACCAAACAGGTGTATAATTAAGGAATCTACAAGAAACCATCAAAACCGTCAATAAGTTTCGTAAACATTATCCCCTATTTCAAGACACTTCCACCCCCTCCACGACACTGTTATCACAACTCCCGAAGTTACTGGACAAGCTGGCAACAAGATTCGTTTCAAGCATTCTTATTGAACAAACCTACGTCGTTTCGACTTGCCGCTTTATCTTGTTTCATCACAAACGTTATCCCAACGAGACGGTTGAGCCTTATCTATAGCGGAACCGCCCCCAGCGTTCTAAACTTCCTGCCCCTCATCTCATCTCGCATTATTCGCCATGCCCGACGCTCTGCTGATCGCCGGCGTCGATGAAGCCGGACGCGGCCCGTTAGCCGGTCCCGTCATCGCCGCCGCTGTCATTCTCGATCCCGCCCATCCCATCGCCGGATTGGCCGATTCCAAACCCCTCAGCGCCTCCCGCCGCGAACAACTCGCCGCAGAAATTCGCGCTCACGCCCTGGCTTGGGCGCTGGGCCGCGCCGAAGCGACGGAAATTGACCAAATCAATATTCTGCAAGCCTCATTGCGGGCCATGCGCCGCGCCATTGCCGCCTTGCCCATCCCTCCTGAACAGGCACTGGTGGACGGCAAGCACGTTCCCGCCGGTTTAACCTGCCCCTGCCAAGCGATTATCAAGGGCGACGCCACGGTTGCAGCGATCAGCGCCGCCTCGATCCTGGCTAAAACCGCCCGCGACGCGGAATTGCGCGAACTCGATCAACGCTATCCGGCCTATGGTTTCGCCCAACACAAAGGCTATCCGACCGCCGCCCACCGCGAGGCGCTGCGCCGCTTCGGCCCCTGTCCCGAACATCGCCGCTCGTTTGCTCCGGTCGCTGCTGTTCTCAAGGAATCCGCATGACTGCGCCGTTCGTTCATTTGCGCCTGCACACCGAATATTCGCTGGTGGACGGGCTGATTCGCATCAAAAGTCTGGTCAAACAGGTCGCCGCCGCCGGAATGCCCGCCGTAGCCGTGACCGACATGAGCAACCTGTTCGCCCTGATCAAGTTCTACAAAGCGGCGTTGAGCGCCGGGGTCAAGCCGATTGTCGGCGCAGAAGTCTGGGTGCAGCGGGCCGGCGGCGAACCGACCCGTCTGGTGCTGCTGTGCCAGAATCTGGACGGCTACCGCCATTTGACCCGGCTGGTCAGCCGCAGCTATCTCGAAGGCCAGCAGCGCGGCGTGCCGATCCTCGATTACGCCTGGCTGCCGGGCAACACCGACGGCCTGATTGCCCTGTCCGGGGGCCGCGACGGCGAACTCGGTCAGGCGCTGCTCAATGGGCGTTTCGACCAAGCCCAGGATTGGCTGGCGGATTGGAAAAGCCGGTTCCCGGAACGCTTCTATCTGGAAATACAGCGCACCGGACGCCCTCAAGAGGAGGAGTATCTGGAGGCGGCGCTGGACTTGGCGGCGGCCACGCAAACGCCCATCGTCGCCACTAACGAAGTCTGTTTTCTCCAGCGCGACGATTTTGAAGCCCACGAAGCGCGGGTCTGCATTCATCAGGGCGTGACCCTGGCAGAGCCGAACCGGCCCCGGCGCTACAGCGAACAGCAATATTTGCGCACCCCGGCGGAAATGGCCGAACGGTTCGCCGATCTGCCCGAAGCGCTGGAAAATACTGTAGAAATCGCCCGGCGCTGCAATCTGCGTCTAGAACTGGGCAAAAACGTCCTGCCGGAATTTCCCACCCCCGCCGGGATGAACGCCGACGCCTATTTCACTGCCCAGGCCCGCGCCGGTCTGGAGCGCCGCCTGCAACGTTTGTTCGATCCCGCCGCCGCCGATTTCCCGGAACGCCGCCAGCCCTATGACGAACGGCTGACGCTGGAGCTGAAAGTCATCATCCAGATGGGCTTTCCCGGCTATTTCCTGATCGTCGCCGACTTCATCCAGTGGGCCAAGGATCACGGCGTGCCGGTCGGACCGGGACGCGGCTCCGGGGCCGGATCGCTGGTTGCTTACGCGCTCGGCATCACCGATCTGGACCCGCTGGCCTACGACCTGCTGTTCGAGCGTTTCCTCAATCCCGAACGGGTGTCCATGCCCGACTTCGATATCGACTTCTGTATGGAAGGCCGCGACAAGGTGATTGAGTACGTCGCGCAACGCTATGGTCGGGAACGGGTGTCGCAAATCGCTACGCATGGCAGCATGGCCGCCAAAGCGGTGGTGCGCGATGTCGGTCGAGTGCTGGGCCATCCCTACGGCTTCGTAGACCGCATCGCCAAGCTGATTCCCTTTGAGCTGGGCATCACCCTGGACAAGGCGATTGAGCAGGAAGCGGAATTGCGCCGGCTGTATGAGAACGATGAGGAGGTGCGGGCGCTGCTGGATTTGGCGCGCAAGCTGGAAGGGCTGGCGCGTAATGTCGGCAAACACGCTGGCGGCGTGGTCATCGCCCCGACCTGCCTGACCGACTATTCGCCGCTGTACTGCGAACAGGACGATCCGAGCGTCGTCACCCAGTTCGACAAGGACGATGTGGAAGCCGCCGGCCTGGTGAAATTCGACTTTTTGGGCCTGCGCACCCTGACCATCATCGACTGGGCGTTGCAGACCATCAACGCCCAGCGCCAGGCCCAGGGTGAGCCGGCGCTGGATATCGCCGCCATTCCCTTGGACGACCCGCTCACCTTTGAGCTGCTCAAACGCTATGAAACGACGGCAGTCTTTCAGCTCGAATCCAGCGGCATGAAGGACTTGATCCGCCGCCTGCAACCGGATTGTTTTGAAGACCTGGTGGCGTTGGTGGCGCTGTTCCGGCCCGGCCCGCTGCAATCCGGGATGGTGGACGATTTCATCGACCGCAAGCATGGCCGCGCCCGCATTGAATATCCGCATCCGGCGCTGGCCACGATTCTGCAACCGACTTACGGGGTGATTCTCTATCAGGAACAGGTCATGCAAATCGCCCAGGTGCTGGCCGGCTACAGTCTGGGCGGCGCGGATTTGCTGCGCCGGGCGATGGGGAAAAAGAAACCCGAAGAAATGGCCAAGCAGCGCGAAACCTTTGTCAGCGGGGCGGCGCAGCGCGGGGTCGAAGCGGAAACCGCGTCTTATATTTTCGATTTGATGGAGAAATTCGCCGGTTACGGCTTCAACCGCAGTCACAGCGCCGCGTATGCGCTGTTGTCCTATCAGACCGCCTGGCTGAAAGCCCATGATCCGGCGGCGTTCATGGCCGCAGTGTTGTCCTCGGACATGGACAAGACCGACAAGGTGGTGGTGTTCATCGAAGAATGCCGGCGGATGCAGCTCAAGCTGACCCCGCCGGACATCAATCGCTCTGACTACCGCTTCACCGTCCAGGAGCGCGGCGCGATTCGTTACGGATTGGGCGCGATCAAGGGGGCCGGCGAGGGCGCGATTGCGGCGCTGGTTCAGGAACGCCAGCAACAGGGCGCTTACTCCGATCTGTTCGATCTGTGCCAGCGCGTCGATTTGCGCAAGCTGAACCGCCGGGTGCTGGAGGCGCTGATTCGCTGCGGGGCGCTCGATGCGCTCGGCGCTAACCGGGCAACCCTGGCCGCGCAGTTGCAGGACGCGCTGCATCTGGCCGAGCAACATTCCCGCAACGACGCCGCCGGGCAGAACGATCTGTTCGGGCTGGCTGCCGGCGAGAAAACTCCGGCCCGGCCCTTGCATCTGGCCAAGAAGCCGGAATGGACTCAGGAAGAACGGCTGCGCGGCGAAAAGGACACGCTGGGCGTTTATCTCAGCGGTCACCCGTTAGAAAGCATCGCGGAGGAGTTGGCCGCGCTCGGCGCGGTGCGCCTGAACAGTCTGGCTGGAAGCAACGGCGCACTCCGCCGGGGCAACGGTTCGCTGTTGATCGCCGGGCTGGTGGTCAGCGTGCGCACCCGCAACGCCAACCGGGGCGGGCGCATGGCGTTTGTCACCCTGGAAGATGGCTCCGGGCGCATGGAAATCCGCATTTTCCCGGAGGTGTATGAGCGGCATCGGGCGCTGATCGTTGAGGAGGCGATTTTGCTGGCGCAAGGGGCGTTAAGCTGGGATGAGTTCAATCAGACCACGCGCCTGAATGTCGAGCGCGTGCTGGGCTGGGATGAGGCGCGGGCCGAATACGCCCGCCGACTGCGGTTGCGCCTGGACGCGGCGCAATGCGCTGCCGGGGCGTTGCGACAGTTGGCGAGCATTCTCGCCGAACATCGCGCCGAGTCGCGGTGTGCGGTGTGGATCGACTACGCCGGCCCGCAGGCGCGGGTGGAACTGGCGCTGGGGCAGAACTGGCGGGTGAAGCCGAGTGAGGCGCTGCTCAAGCAGCTACGCGAGTTGGCCGGCGCGGATCGGGTGGCGCTGTGCTATGACCGCCGCCCGGCGGAGTGGGGAGCCATGGCCTGATCCGCGTCTCGCGGCGTGGGCCGGGCCTATTTGGGCAGAAACTGGTTGATGGTGTCCATCAGCACGGTTTCTTCAACCGGCTTGATTACATAG
>JBDHRB010000215.1:0-5028 GCA_039807355.1 Candidatus Competibacteraceae bacterium | reverse complement strand
TGGTCGTCGAAGTCCTGCCCTTCGCCACCCCGCTGCGCATCGAAATGGCCCCGTCCTGGGTGGTCGGGGCGATGCTCTGGCATAACCTGACCACGCCGCTGATCAGCCTGGGGCGGTGGATTTTCCACGTCGATCCGGAAGCCGATCTCAACTCGCGGGTGATTATCGTCAACACCCTGGGCGCGGATTCCCGGTTGCCGCATTTCGGTATTCTTGGAACGGCCGCGCCGCGCCCGCTGCATCTGCAACGCCAGGACATCACCCCCGATGAGGAGCCGGATAACGCCGAGCCGCAGCGGCCTGGGGTGTTGAGCTGGGCGCGCTATCAGGAGCAACGGGTGCTGATCCCGGACATGGATGCCATTGAGGCGATCTTGCAGCCGCTGGTGCGGCGTACCTGAATGGCGCGGAGTCCACGCCTGATCGTTCCATGCGGTTAAGCAAAATCAAGCTGGCCGGGTTCAAGTCGTTTGTGGACCCGACGGTGCTGCATTTGCCCGGCAATCTGGTCGGCGTGGTCGGCCCGAACGGCTGCGGCAAGTCCAATATCATCGACGCGGTGCGCTGGGTGATGGGCGAAAGCTCCGCTCGCAGCCTGCGCGGCGAAACGATGAACGATGTGATCTTCAACGGTTCGGTCAGCCGCAAGCCGGTCGGCCAGGCCTCCATCGAGCTGGTGTTCGACAACAGCGCGGGCCGTTTGGGCGGCGCTTGGGCCAGTTATGCGGAAATCGCCGTGCGCCGGCTGATCGGCCGCGATGGGCAGTCCAGTTACTTCCTCAACGGCGGGCGCTGTCGGCGCCGCGACATCGCGGATCTATTTCTCGGCACTGGGCTGGGGCCGCGCAGCTACGCCATCATTGAGCAGGGGATGATTTCCCGGGTGATCGAAGCCCGGCCCGAGGAGTTGCGGCTGTTTCTGGAAGAAGCCGCCGGCATTTCCAAATACAAGGAACGGCGCCGCGAGACCGAAATGCGCATCCGGCATACCCGCGATAATCTGGACCGGCTCAATGACCTGCGCGAAGAACTGGGCCGGCAACTGCAACACTTGCAGCGCCAGGCCAAGGCCGCGGAACAGTACCGCGCCTATCGCAGTGAAGAACGCCAGTTGCGGGCGGAGATTTTGACCCTGCGCTGGCGGGCGCTGGGTGAAGAGCGGCGTCATCACCAGCAGGCGGCGGATCAGCAGGAAACCGCGCTACAGGCATTGCTCGCCGAGCAGCGCCGGCTGGAAGCGCAACTGGAAGCCGGTCGGGCGCTTCGCCTTGATTACAATGCGGCGTTTAACAGCGCCCAGGAACGCTATTACCAGGCTGGGGCCAAGGTCAGTCGTCTGGAGCAATATCTTCAGCATCAGCGCGATTTGCAGCAGCGGCGCGATGACGACTGGCGTCAGACCAGCGCGGCGCTGGCGCAGATTGAAGCGCAGCGGGCGCTGGATCAGCACCAGCGCGAACTTTTGTCCAGGGCGCTGGCTGAGGCGGAGCCGCAACGGGCGCAGGGATTGATTGAGGAAACCGATGCAGACGCCGCGTTGGCAGTGGCGGAGGCGGCGTTGCGCGAGGTTCAGGAGGATTGGGAAGCCTTCAGTCACCGCCGCAGCGACATCCAGCGCCATATCGATGTGGAGCGCACCCGCATCGAACATCTGGATCGGCAACTCTTGCACGGCGAGCGCCGCCTGGAGCGGTTGCGCTTTGAACAGGAACAGTTGGCCGACGCCGATCTGGAAGCGGTGTGGATGGAGCGGCAAGCGGCGGAGCAGTCGATGAGCGAGGCATTGCGCCAGGCCCAGGCGCAACTGGCGCAGCTCGAAGCGACGCTGAACGCGCTCCAGGCGGAGCGCCAGCAGCTCGATCAGCAACTGCACGCAGCGCAGGAGCGGGCGCAGACCGGGCGCGGTCGGCTGGCGTCGCTGCGCACCTTGCAAGAGGCGGCGCTGGGCCGGAATGAACGCAGCGTCAATGCCTGGTTGCAGGCCCAGGATTTGGCCGATGCGCCGCGTCTGGCCGAGCAACTCAAGGTCGAACCTGATTGGGCGGCGGCGGCGGAGGCGGCGCTGGCCGGCTGGCTGGATGCGGTTTGTGTCGCCGACCTTGAAGAATCGGGACGCGCCGCCCATGCCGCCTTGACCCAAGGGCGCTTGACCTTGTTTGAACCGCCGCATCAACCGGCCAGCGCCGCAGAGGCGCGGTTGTTATGCGCCCATTTACAAGCACCCTGGCCGCTGGCCGATTTGCTGAATGGCGTGCAAATCGCCGCCGATCTGGATGAAGCGCTGGCCCGGCGCATGACTTTGCGCGATGGGGAAACCCTGGTGACCCCAGATGGAGTTTGTTGCGGACGCCACTGGCTGCGCTTGCGGCGCGGCGCGGAAGAAGACGGGGTGCTGGGCAGAGGTCAGGAAATTCAGCAACTGGAAGCGGCCTTGGACGCTGAGGCATGGCAAATCGACCAGCAGACTGCGCAACTCGGTCAGTTGCGCGAACAGCAGCGCGTCCTGGAGCCGCAGCGCCGCGCCGCGCAGCAGGCGCTCCATCAGGCTCATCGAGAGCAGGCCGCCGCCCAGGCCGAAGCCAGGAGCGCCCAGGCGCGTTGCGAGCAGGCCCAGAGCCGAATCCAGGCGTTGGCGGAGGAACAGGCCGAGTTGGACGCCCAAGGCGAACAGGATCGGGAGCAGGTGCAACTGGCCCGCTGGCGGCTCGAAGAAGCCTTGCTGGCGCTGGAAGCATTGGCTGCGGAACAGGCTGAACTGAGCGCCCGGCGCGAGCAGGCCCAGGCCGAACTTCAGCGTTGCCGCGCCGGTCGTGAAGCCGCCCGGCAAACAGCGACCCGGCAGGCGGCGGCCTTGGAGACCTTGCGCGTACAGATCAGCGCCGCCGATCAGGCGCTGGCGCGTCTCGAACAGCAGCAGCGTCAGTTGCAAGAACGCCGCGACCGGCTGGCGGTGGAGCAGAGCGTCGACCACGAGCAACGCCTGGCCAGCGCGGCGGATGAATTGAGCGGCTGGCTGGAAACCCGGCTGGCGGTCGAAGCCGAGTTGAACGAAGCGCGCCAGCGTTTGCAAGCCCAGGACGCTGAACTGGAGTGCGCTGAACAGAGCCGCAGCCGCTGTGAGCGCCAGGCCGAGGCGCAGCGTCAGCAGATCGAGGCGCAACGCCTGGCGTGCAGCGAAGCGCGAATCAAGCAGCAGACCCTGGGCGATCAGTTGCAGGAGCTGGAAACCACCCCGGAAACCCTGTTGCCCACCCTGGCGGAAACCGCGCAGGAAGCCGAGCGGCTGGCCCGTCTGCAACAGGTGGAGCGGCGCATTCAGCGGCTGGGCGCGATTAACCTGGCGGCTATCGACGAGTTCGCCCAAACCGAGGAGCGTCACCGCTACCTCGACGCCCAAAACGCCGATTTGCTCGAAGCGCTGGCTACGCTGGAGGAGGCGATGCGCAAGATGGATCGGGAAACCCGCGCCCGGTTTCGTGAGACCTTTGAGCAGGTCAACGCCGGTTTACAGCAGTTATTTCCCCGCCTGTTCGGCGGCGGCGAGGCGCATCTGGCCTTGACCAGCGATGACGCCCTGGAGGCCGGAGTCACCATCATGGCCAAGCCGCCCGGCAAGCGCATCGGCGCAATCAGCCTGTTGTCCGGCGGCGAAAAGGCGCTCACCGCAGTCGCCCTGGTCTTCGCCATTTTCCAGCTCAATCCCGCGCCTTTCTGCCTGCTCGATGAAGTGGATGCGCCGCTGGACGAGGCTAATGTCCGGCGTTTCGGGGCGCTGGTTCAGGACATGGCGGAACGGGTGCAGTTCATTTTCATCACCCACAACAAGGCCACCATGGAGATCGCCGAGCAACTGGCGGGCGTTACCATGCAGGAGCCGGGCGTATCGCGGCTGGTGGCCGTGGATATCGCCGAAGCGGCGCGCTTGGCCGGGGTCGGCTAGGCGGAGGTGATTTCAGTATCAGCGCTGCGCCCCTACAATAGGACAGCAACCGGTCAACTAGTGGATTTTCGACTTATGGAAATGTTGGACAAAACGCAATTGCAATGGTTATTGGCGGGCATCGGCGGGGTGATCGTAGTCCTGCTGTATTTGTGGGGTATGCGCAGCCGCATCAAGGAGGGCATTCATAAACGCCGGCGTCGGCCCATGCCGGGCAATGAGCCGGTGTTGGGCGGTTCCGACGGGTTCTCCGAAGATTTGCTGGCCGAAGCCCATGACTTTGGCGAGCTGGGACGCATCACTCCCAACCATCATCTGGCCGATAAGGCGCTGGTCGATGTGGAAATTCGCCCGATTGTGCGTCAGGAGCCAACGCCCTTGGTCGAAAGCTGGCTGCCGAAAGAGCCGGAGCCGGAATCTGAAGCGGTCGCGGCCAGCGGCGGGATGCGGCGCGAGCCGGAGATAGCGCCGCCACCGAAAATGACCGTCGCCCTGACCGTGATCGCCTCGCGCAGCCAGACGTTCCAAGGCCCCGCCGTTCAGCAGGCCGCCCAGGGACTGGGATTTCGGCTCGGCGCTCTGGGCTTGTTCGAGTATGGCCCGGAACAGGCCCCGGAGCCCTTGTTCAGCATGGCCCACTTGCGCAAGCCCGGTTCGTTTGAAGCGGCCACGCTGGAGACCCTGGATACGCCCGGCTTGTTGTTGTTTATGAATCTGCCCGGCCCAGCCGACGAGATCCAGGCCCTGGAGCAGTTGGTGGTGATCGCCGATCAACTGACCCAGCAGTTGGGGGGGATGATCTGCGACGAGCGGCGCAATCGTTTGACCAACCAGGGCTTGCTGCACCTGCGCAACGAGGTGGCGGAATTCCAGCGGCGGCAGCGGGTTTGGGCGCAGTCCGCCCAGTGACGCCCCGGAACGCAAAGCGATGGCCTCCTCAACTTTGGCGTTACGCGCCGCCCAATTGCGCGAACAGTTACACCACCATAACTACCGCTATTACGTCCTGGATCAACCGGAAATCCCCGACGCCGAGTATGACCGGCTGTTTCAGGAATTGCGCGAGATCGAAGCCGCCGATCCGCAAC
>JBDHRB010000214.1:0-5033 GCA_039807355.1 Candidatus Competibacteraceae bacterium | reverse complement strand
ACGGTGCGCTGAGTCGCTGCGACAGCACCACCTGCATACAGTCGCCGGCCAGGATGTATTCCTTGATTCGCCGCACCGCGTTCTCGAAGCCTTGCTGAGTGAAGCCGGAAATGAACTCCACCGGCCCAACTTCCGGTTGGGGATGGGCGGGCGTATACAGCGAACGTCCCTCACGCAGCCGCGCCGCCCATTGATCGAGGCGCAACTGGGCGCGGGCATAGGCGCGCTCTACCGCCGGATCGACCAGGGTAATCAGATACAGCCGTCCGGCCAGATTGTCGAACACCACCAAGTCTTCGGAAACCAGCAGCAGAATGTCCGGGTTGTCCAGCGGATCGGGATTCGGCGAGTGCGCCAGCTTCGGTTCGATGTAACGGATGATGTCGTAGCCGAAATAGCCGACCAGGCCGCCGATGAAACGCGGCAAGCCTTCGCCGGTGGCCGGCACCCGATAGCGGCTCTGGAAATCCTCAATCCAGGCCAGCGGATCGGCGACGGTCAACGCTTCGACGATTTCCCCGGCGTGCTCCACGGTAATCCGCTGACCGCGCACCCGGATGATCTTGCGGCAGGGCAGGCCAATGATCGAATAGCGTCCCCATTTTTCGCCGCCCTGCACCGACTCCAGCAGATAGCTGTAAGGCGCATCGGCCAGCTTCAGATAGGTACTCAGCGGGGTGTCGAGATCGGCCAACACTTCGCGGGCGACGGGAATGCGGTTGAAGCCTTCGTCGACCAGGCGTTTGAAGTCGTTCGGGGTCATGAGGGGGCGCTCAGGGGATGTTCGCCAACAGGGCGGGCAGGTCGGCGATGGAATCAATCACCGCGTCGGGCTGGGCGTCGCGGATGTCGTAGCCGTGATTGTAACCGTAAGGGACGCAGACCACCGGGCAGCCGGCATTACGCGCCGCGCCGACATCGTTGAGCGAATCGCCGACCATCAAGCCTTGGCTGATGGAAACGCCCAGCCGTTCCGCGCACAGCAGCAGGGCGTCGGGAGCGGGTTTGGGATGGGCAGCGCATTCGCCGCCGACCACAGCAGCGAAAAATTCGCTAATGCCCAACCGCTCCAACAGAGGCCGGGCAAATTCGGCGGATTTGTTGGTGACGCAGGCCATGGGTATGCCGGCAGTGCGCAGTTCATTCAAGCCTTGGCGAGCGCCGGGATAAAGGGCGCTGTAAACGCTGATATGTTCGGCGTAGGCGGCTTTGTACAGCGGTCTGGCCCGGACGAACAGTTCGGGATCGGCGCGGCGGCTGTCCATATCGCCAACCAGGGCGCGGCGAATCAGATTGTCCATGCCGTTGCCGACCCAGCAGCGCACCTGCGCTTCCTCGCGCTGGGGCAGGCCAAGTTGTTGGAGCATGACGTTAATGGCGGCGGTCAGGTCCGGGACGCTATCGACCAGAGTGCCGTCGAGATCGAAAAAAACCGCAGTGACGTTGGCAAACATGGTTACCCATCCGCCTGGGCTAATTCGGCGCGCAAGGCGGCGAGGGTAGCCCGGTAGTCGGGACTGTTGAAGATCGCCGAGCCGGCCACGAAAGTGTCAGCGCCGGCCTCGGCAATGGCGCGGATATTGTCAGTTTTGACCCCGCCATCAACTTCCAGACGCACCGGATAACCGCTGGCGTCGATCAGGCGGCGCGCTTCGCGCAATTTGTTCAGCGTGCCGTTGATAAAGCTCTGACCGCCAAAGCCGGGATTGACCGCCATCAGCAGCACCAGGTCCACCTTGTCCATCACATACTTCAGGCAATCCAGCGGGGTGGCCGGATTGAACACCAGCCCGGAACGGCAGCCGCAAGCGCGGATATGCTGGAGGCTGCGGTCGATGTGATCGCTGGCTTCGGGGTGAAAGGTGATGTAGGTCGCGCCGGCGGCGGCGAAGTCAGGAATGATGCGATCCACCGGCTTAATCATCAGATGCGCGTCAATGGGAGCGGTGACGCCATGTTTGCGCAGCGCCTCGCAGACAATCGGGCCGACAGTCAGATTGGGGACGTAATGATTGTCCATCACGTCGAAATGCACCCAGTCCGCGCCCGCCGCCAGCACGGCGTCCACTTCCTCGCCGAGCCGGGCGAAGTCGGCGGATAAAATGGACGGGGCGATCAGATAATCCCGCATGGTTTGGCAAACCTCGTGATTCGGTCAGTGGCAACTATACTATCAAAATCATCAAAGATTTCTGAAACCGGCCACATGGGGGGTCTCGACATGGGCCAGGAACACAGGATAGACGCCTTTCGCCTAACCCTGGATGAAGCGCCAGAGTGTGTTGCGGTGCCGGAGGCGTTGCGCCAGCGTCGGGTGGCGGTAGTCTTCATCGCCCTGGATCAGGCCAGTCGCGCCGTGGAGACGGGCGCGGCGGGATGTAAGGGACGTTGCCCTTTTTGCAGCTTGCCGCCAGAGCGGATTGTCCAGACCAGCGAACGCATTCAGGTGGTGCGCGACGCTTTTCCGGTGTCGCTGGGGCATACGCTGTTGATCCCGCGCCGGCATGTCGCGTCGCTGTTTGGGTTGACTGTGGTGGAATGGGTGGAGCTGGGTCAGTCGCTGGTACGCGCCCGGTCGGCGCTACTCGATGAATTTCATCCTGACGGGTTCAATATCGGGATCAATGAAGGCCCTGCCGCCGGGCAGACCGTCTCGCATCTGCATGTGCATCTGATTCCCCGTTACCGTGGCGATCAGCCAGACCCCCGGGGCGGCGTGCGCTGGATTTTCCCGGATCGGGCGCAGTATTGGCTGTAGCGGCGGGTTTAAAACCGGCTTTCATCACCGGGGGTGATGGCCGGTTTCACCGCCAGTGATTGAGCCGACGGTGCGCTCTACCACTTCGGGCCGCGATTTTCGCGCTGGAATTCCCCAACTTGTTCCAAGGCTTTCCCGACGGCTTTGCCGGCTTCCTTGGCGCGTTCCCCGACCCACCAGGGAACCACATCTTTCATGTGGTCAACAAAGTTGGAATTCAGGTAGTGATAGTCGCAAAACCCGTCTTCCTTGCGGGTGCAAATGGCTTGATATTTGTCAATGTGAATATCATGCCAATGGCTGTTGCGCGACGCCGTGCGCACCACGCAGACATGCAGGCCCGATCCGGAGGTAATCAATTCACGGAAACAGTCTCTGGGGCCATGCACGGTGGTCGTCGGATCGTCCTCGCAGAACCGGGAAGAGCCGCGCAGCAGGGTGAGCAGATCATCCGGGCGGTCGCACAGGAAGTTGAATCCTTGAGAAATATCGTGGCCTTGCGCATAAGTCCACGGTCCAACAATCGCCTTGATGAACGGCCACAATTTGGATTCTTTAAGACAACGCGCATAGACCGCTTCAATCACCGCCAGTTGTCCGTGGGATTCCAAATCACCGATGTAATCGGCAAAAGCGCGCCCCGGCCAACCTTTAACATATTCGCTATGCGACTGAACCATAGTGTTTTTCAGGGGTTCAGGGAGCTTTTGATACGCAGGAGATAATGCGGGATCGGCCATGGTCAGTTCCTCGGTGAAAGGTCGCTGATATAGACCTAGCATATTGCTTGGTTAATTTCATTCTGATCAAAGAAAAACGGCCTGGTTAATTTAACCAAGCCGTTGCTTTGATTGGTCGGGGCGAGAGGATTTGAACCTCCGACCACCTGCACCCCATAAAGGTTGAATCAGGTTTTCCGCCGTCTCAAGACATCCACGCCGCCCGCGCTGGCTGTCTTGAATTTTCCCGGAAACCCGGTTGCAGCGTCTATTGAAGTCCCCTAAGATTCCACAAAAGCCCCCAGTTTTGGGGGGAGCAAAGAGGGGAGTATCAAAAAATGGCTGGCCGGAAGACACATAGACTGACGCAAAAAACGCTTGAGGCGTTGACCGTCAACGATGCAGGGAAACGGCTGAATGATGGTGGAAACTTGCGCGGCAAGGTACGCATATCTCAGGCTGGAAAGGTCAGCGTGTTCTTCGTCTGGAGGTACAGTCTCGAGGGGCAAACCCGCGAGTTCCACTGTGGCACCTGGCCGAAAACCTCACTCGCAGACATCCGCGCCGTTCGCAACGACGCCCGTAGCAGGAAAGACAAGGGCGGCGATCCGGCATTGGAAATTCAGTTACAGCGGATGGAGCGGCATATCAACCGCGCCGCCGCGCTTTCTGCATTGCGGCGCCAGAAGGAAGACCTGGCCGCGTATCGCACCCGAATGACCGTGATGGATGCGTTCTCTCTCTGGAATCAGTTGATCCTGACCCAGCGCAAAGATCAGGCTGAAATCAACCGCGCCTGGAACAAGGATGTTTTTCCAGCGATTGGATCGCTGGCGATTGCAGACATCAACCGCGCCCATATCACCCGGATACTGGACACCCTCTTGTCGAGAGGGGCGCGGCGACTGGCAACGCGAACCTTGGGCGAACTACGGCAATTCTTTGGCTATGCCATCAGCCGTAATTTTTGCGAGAGTGACCCGACGCAACGACTGAAGAAAGAGGATTTTGGCGGGAAAGCCACCGAGCGGGACCGGGTCCTCTCCGAACTCGAGATTCAGGTTTTGGCGCGGCAACTTCCGCAAGCGAACCTCTACCGTCCAACTGAAATAGCGATTTGGTTGATGCTGGCGACCGGTTGCCGAATCGGCGAATTGACCGCCGCCCGCTGGGAGCATCTGAACTGGACATCGGCGGTTTGGACGCTGCCGACAACGAAGAACGGACGCCCACATACCATTGCCCTCAGTCCTTTTGCGACGCGGCTGCTGGATGAATTGCGCGGCCTTCACGCAGACACCGAGTGGTTATATCCCAATCGGGAGAACACCGGCCCGCTGGATTCCAAGGCCATGACCCGGCAGGTGCATGATCGGCAACGCGCTACTGCATTGCGAAACCGCACCCAGGCATCGGGGGCGCTAATTCTCCCCGGCGGGGCCTGGACACCGCATGATTTGCGTCGGACCGCTGCAACGCTCATGGGTGATTTGGGCATCCGCCCTGACGTGATTGAGCGATGTCTTAATCACGTTGAACAGAACCGGATTCAGCGA
>JBDHRB010000213.1:0-5041 GCA_039807355.1 Candidatus Competibacteraceae bacterium | reverse complement strand
GCATATCCCGGCAACGCTATTGGGGCACGCCGATCCCGATGATTCATTGTCCGTCCTGCGGCGCGGTTCCGGTGCCGGAAGCGCAACTGCCGGTGGTGTTGCCGGATCATCTCATCCCGGACGGCTCCGGCAATCCGTTGAATAAATACCCGGAATTTTTCCAGTGCGATTGCCCAAAATGCGGCCAGCCGGCGCGGCGGGAAACCGATACCCTGGACACCTTTGTCGATTCATCCTGGTACTTCTTCCGCTACTGCGCACCGGATGCGGCAGCGATGGTCGATGCCCGCGCCGACTACTGGATGCCAGTCGATCAATACATCGGCGGCATTGAACACGCCATTTTGCACCTGCTGTATTCCCGGTTCTGGACCAAGGTCATGCGCGATCTCGGCCTGACCACGGTCTCCGAGCCGTTCGCCAACCTGTTGACCCAGGGCATGGTGATCGCGCCGACCTTCTACCGGGAGAGCGCCGAGGGCCGCAAGCAATGGATCAACCCGGCGGATGTCAAGGTGCAGACCGATGACAAGGGTCGTCCGCTGTCCGCCCTGCTCAACCAGGACGGTCAGCCGGTGACGATTGGGGCCATTGAAAAAATGGCGAAATCCAAAAATAACGGCGTCGATCCGCAGGCGCTGATTGAGCAATACGGCGCGGACACCGCCCGGTTGTTCATGATGTTCGCCGCACCGCCCGATCAGGCCCTGGAATGGTCGGATTCCGGGGTGGCTGGCGCTTATCGCTTTTTGCGCCGGTTGTGGGTTTACGCGGCGGAGCATCAAGAGGCAATCCGCGCCGCCCAAGCGGTGGAGGCCACCGCGCTGCCCGAATCCTTGCGCACGCTGCGCCGCGAAGTGCATGAGGCGCTGCGCCAGGCGCTGTTCGACTTCAGCCGTCATCAGTTCAATACCGTGGTGTCCGGCGCGATGAAAATCCTCAACGCGCTGGGCCGGATTGAACCCGGCGAAGGCGCCGACGCGGTGCGCCGCGAAGGTTTGAGCATTTTGCTGCGCCTGCTCTCGCCGATCACCCCGCACATCGCCCATGCCCTGTGGCGGGAACTGAACTATGGCGATGACGTGCTAAACGCTGCCTGGCCCGCGCCCGATCAGGCGGCGCTGGCGCGTTCCCTGATCACTCTGGTGGTGCAGGTCAACGGCAAACTGCGCGGACAGATCGAAATGGCGGTGGACGCCGAGCGCAGCGCCATTGAACAAGCTGCGCAGACCGAGCCGAACGTACAGCGTTTCATCGAAGGCCGCCCGATC
This sequence comes from Candidatus Competibacteraceae bacterium, assembly GCA_039807355.1. Lineage (GTDB taxonomy): Bacteria > Pseudomonadota > Gammaproteobacteria > Competibacterales > Competibacteraceae > UBA2383. The sequence continues at coordinate 3,770 of JBDHRB010000213.1, read as the reverse complement.
CGCAAGATCGTGATTGTCCCCGGCAAACTGGTGAACGTGGTTTGCTGAAGGTGACTCATGCCTAACATCGCCTGGCGCGTCGTCCTGCTGACCCTGCTGCTCACCGGCTGCGGCTTTCAGTTGCGCGGCCAGGCATCGTTACCGCCGGAAATGCGCGTCACTTATGTGCAAACGCCTTCCAGCCTGACCCCGCCCGGTTCAGTCAGCCGGCAACTGCCGCTGGCGCTGGCCCGCAGCGGCGTAACGATCACCCGCGATTCCGCCCAAGCCACCGCGACCGTCACCATCCTGCGCGAAACCAGCGGGCGGCGCACCGTGGCCGCGGATCGCTTCGACATCAAGCGCCAGTATTTCCTGGCCTACGATGTCGCCTATCGGGTCACTCTGGCCAACGGTCAGGTGCTGATTCCCGATGAAAGCATGAGCGCCAACCGCACCCTGCTGTTCGACGAAAACCGGGTGCTCGGTTTCGAGTCCGCCCAGGAAGCACTGATCCAGAGCATGGCCGAAGACCTGGCCTGGCAGATCGTGCGCCGCCTGCAAGCGGCGGCTGGCTCCTGAGATTCCTCCTTGCGCCTGTCCCCCGACAAACTCCCGGCGCAGTTGCGCAAACCGCTGGCCCCGCTGTATCTGGTATTCGGTGAGGAAACCCTGCTGGCCCAGGAAGCCGCTGACGCGATTCGCGCCGCCGCCCGTCAGCAAGGGTATAGCGAACGGGAATGTTTGACCGTGGAAACCGGCTTTGACTGGCCGGCACTGCGGCAGTTAGCCGCCAGTCCGTCCCTGTTCGCCGAGCGCCGCTTGCTGGAATTGCGTCTGGGCGAGGCCAAGCCCGGCGACGCCGGTTCCAAAGCCTTGTGCGATTACGCCGCCCGCCCGGCTACCGACGCGGTGTTGCTCATCACCGCCGGCAAATTGGACTGGCAAACCCAGAAAAGCCGCTGGTTCGCCGCTCTGGAAGGCGCAGGCGTGACTGTGGCGGCGCTGCCGGTCGAAGCGCGGCACTTGCCGCACTGGATCGAACGCCGCCTGCGCGAGCGCGGTCTCAATCCAACAGCCGACGCGCTGGCCCTGCTCAGTGAACGGGTGGAAGGCAATTTATTGGCCGCCGCCCAGGAAATTGAAAAGCTGGCTTTGACCGTCGCCGATCAACCCCTGACCGCGGAAACCATCTTGGCGGCGGTCGGCGACAGCGCCCGCTACACCATCTATGATTTTGTCGATGCCGCTCTGCTCGGCCAGCCGGGGCGGGTGGCGCGGATTCTCGACGGGCTGCGCAGCGAAGGCGTTGAGCCGGTGCTGGTCAACTGGGCGCTGCATCGTGAGGTTCGGGTTTTGACCGCGCTGGCCTTCGCCCGCAGCCAGCGGCAAGCGCAAGACCCGGTATTCGGCCTCTACAAGGTGTGGGACAAGCGCAAGCCGCTGTTGCAACAAACCCTGCAACGCCTGACCCTCGCCGAGTGTCGCCAACTGTTGAGCGCCTGCGCCGGGATCGACCACATCATCAAAGGTGCGGAACCCGGCGCGCCCTGGGACGCTTTACTGAGCGCCGGCGTGCGCCTGGCCGGTCTGGATTTACTGCCCGAAGACGTTTGAATTTACCCCGCTGCGCCCAGCGGCCAAATTAACAGGATGAAACGGATGAGCGATATGAACATGCCTACCGCCATTGACGACTACATGATTGGCGTCGGGCAACGCGCCCGCGCCGCTTCCCGAATCGTTGGGCGCGCCGAAACGCGAGCCAAGGACGCCGCTTTATTAGCCATTGCGGCGGCGCTGGAAACTGCTGAAGAGACGCTGCTGGCGGCCAACCGCAAAGACATGGACGCCGGGCAGGCCTCCGGGTTGGAGCCGGCCCTGCTGGACCGCCTGGAAATCACCGCCAAGGGCGTCAAGGCCATGGCCCAGGGCCTGCGCGAAGTCGCCGCCCAATTTGATCCGGTCGGCGAAATCACCGATCTCAAATACCGTCCTTCCGGGATTCAGGTCGGGAAAATGCGCGTGCCGCTGGGGGTGATCGGCATTATCTACGAATCGCGGCCGAATGTGACCGCTGACGCCGCCGCGCTGTGTTTGAAAGCCGGCAACGCCGCCATTCTGCGCGGCGGCTCAGAAGCTTTGCATTCCAACCGGGCGATAGCTGCGTGCATTCAGCAGGGATTGAAGGCCGCCGGCCTGCCGGAAGATGCGGTGCAGGTCATCGACACCACGGATCGGGCGGCGGTCGGCGCACTGATCCGCATGGCCGAATACGTCGATGTCATCGTGCCACGCGGCGGCAAGGGCCTGATCGAACGGATCAGCCGCGAAGCGCGGGTGCCGGTGATCAAGCATCTCGACGGGGTTTGCCATGTCTATATCGACGACCGCGCTGATCTGGACAAAGCCATAACTGTTGCTTACAACGCCAAAACCCAGCGTTACGGCACCTGCAACACCATGGAAACCCTGCTGGTCGCCGCCAGCGTCGCCGCCCAAGTGCTGCCGAAACTGGGAAAACTGTATCAGGACGCCGGGGTGGAATTGCGCGGCTGCGCCCAGACCCGCGATCTTTTACCCGGTATCGCCGCCGCTACTGAGGACGATTGGTATGCGGAATATCTGGCCCCGATTCTCGCTATCCGCGTGGTGAACGACCTGGATGAAGCCATGGCGCATATCGCCGCCTACGGCTCCGCCCACACCGACGCGATCATTACCGAAGATTACGCTCGGGCGCGGCGCTTCCTGCGCGAGGTTGATTCCAGTTCAGTGATGGTCAACGCCTCGACCCGCTTCGCCGACGGCGGCGAATATGGCCTGGGCGCGGAAATCGGCATCAGCACCGACAAACTGCACGCCCGTGGCCCGGTCGGCGTGGATGGATTGACCACGCTGAAATTCGTGGTGCTGGGCGACGGACATATTCGTCAATAAGGCCGGTCATGGCTCCCCATCCCATCGGCGTGTTCGGCGGCACCTTCGACCCGATTCATTACGGTCATTTGCGCACCGCGCTGGAGCTGCTGGAAGCGCTGGAACTGGCGGAAATGCGCTTCATTCCCTGCCGGATTCCCGCGCATCGCGGCTTGCCCCAAGTGACTGCGGAACAGCGGATGACCCTGGTGCGGCTGGCGCTGGACGGTCAGCCCGGCTTTGTCGCCGATGACCGGGAGCTGCGCCGCGCAGGCCCCTCCTACATGGCCGATACCCTGGCTTCCCTGCGCGAGGATTTTGGCCCGGACACGCCGCTGTGCCTGATCGTCGGCACCGACGCCTTTCGGGAATTGCACACCTGGTATCGCTGGCGGGAATTGACCGATTGGGCGCATATCGTGGTCATGCAACGACCCGGCGTTTTGCAAGCATTGCCGCCGCTGTTGGAAACTTTCATAGCGCCGCGAGTCATTTATCACGGTCTGGCGTTGCGCCAGAAGCCGACCGGCGGCGTGCTGTTTCAGCCAGTCACCCAGTTAAATATTTCCGCGACGCAGATTCGCGCCCTGCTGGCCCACGGCCAATCGCCCCGCTATCTGCTGCCGGAAGCGGCGCTGGGCTACATTCACGACCGGGCGCTGTACCGGACGCCTCTCCCTTCCGCTCATTCCTGAGGACACACCGCATTCATGCAACTGGAAGTCTTACAAAACATCGTCATCAACGCCCTGGAAGAACTCAAGGCGCAGGACATCCGCCTTCTCGATGTGCGCGGCATGGCCAGTTTCACCGATCTGATGATCGTCGCCAGCGGCTCATCGACCCGCCATGTCAAATCCATCGCCGATAAA
>JBDHRB010000212.1:0-5053 GCA_039807355.1 Candidatus Competibacteraceae bacterium | reverse complement strand
GAATATATGGTCGCTTCCGAAAGCGTGGCCCTGGACGCGCTGGATTTTCAGCGCATCCGCGATGTTGCGCCCGGCGAAGCGGTGATTTTCGATCTGGACGGACGGATGCAGGCCCGTCAGTGCGCGGAACAGCCCCGTTATTCACCGTGCATTTTTGAATTCGTCTACCTGGCCCGCCCGGATTCGATTCTCGATCAAGTTTCCGTGCATAAAGCCCGGTTGCGCATGGGCGAATATCTGGCGGAAAAAATCCTGCGCGACTGGCCGGAACAGGATATCGACGTCGTGATTCCGATTCCCGACACCAGCCGCACTGCCGCCCTGCAAATGGCCTCGATTCTCGGCATCAAATACCGCGAAGGTTTTATCAAGAACCGCTATATCGCCCGCACCTTCATCATGCCTGGGCAGAAAACCCGCAAGAAATCGGTGCGGCAAAAGCTCAACGCCATTGATCTAGAATTTCGCGGCAAAAACGTACTGCTGGTCGATGACTCTATCGTGCGCGGCACCACCTCCGGCGAAATCATCCGCATGGCCCGCGACGCCGGCGCCCGCCGGGTTTACTTCGCGTCCGCTGCGCCGCCAGTGCGTTACCCGAATGTCTACGGCATTGACATGCCAGCCGCTCATGAACTGATCGCGCATAACCGCTCCGAGGAAGAAATCGCTCGGGCTATCGGGGCCGACCATCTGATTTTTCAGGATTTATCCGATTTGGAAGCGGCGGTGCGGCGCGGCAATCCGGCATTGCAGCGTTTTGACGCCTCCTGCTTCACCGGCGAATATGTCACCGGCGACATCGACCGGCGCTATCTGGATTGTCTGGCCCGGGAACGCTCTGACGCTGCCCGGCGCACCGGCGAAGCCGCTGAAAACGCCATGATTGATCTGCACAACAACGCTTGATCTTCCCAGCCTGATGGACTCTGCCCGCATGGATTTTGACGATTGTTCCGATCCCGGTTTCGCCACGCTTGCGGTGCGCGCCGGCCAGACCCGCACCCCGGAAGGCGAACACGCCGAACCGATTTTCCCCACTTCCAGCTTCGTCTTCGCCAACGCCGCCGAAGCCGCCGCCCGCTTTAGCGGCGCGGTTCCGGGCAATATCTATTCCCGGTTCACCAATCCGACCGTGCGCATGTTTCAGGAGCGATTGGCGGCGTTGGAAGGCGGCGCGGCCTGCATCGCTACCGCCTCCGGCATGGCGGCGATCCTGGCGACCTGCATGACCTTGCTGAAAAGCGGTGATCACATCGTCTCGGCCAGCGGGGTGTTCGGCACGACTCTCTCGCTATTCAATCAATATCTGAGCAAATTCGGCGTCGCCGCGACTTATGTTCGACTCTCGGATGTGTCGGCCTGGGCGGCGGCGATTCGCCCGGAAACTCGATTGTTTTATCTGGAAACGCCGTCCAACCCGCTGATGGAGCTGGCTGACCTTCAGGCGCTGGCCGATCTGGCCCACGCGCACGGCATCTTGTTGATCGTGGACAACTGCTTCTGCACCCCGGCCCTGCAACAACCGTTCAAATTCGGCGCGGACCTGGTGATTCATTCCGCCACCAAGTATCTGGACGGTCAGGGCCGTTGCGTCGGCGGTGCGGTGGTCGGCGATGCGCAACGGGTTGGCGTGGATCTTTTCGGCTTCCTGCGCACCGCCGGCCCGACCCTCAGTCCATTCAATGCCTGGGTGTTTCTCAAGGGATTGGAGACATTACAACTACGGATGCGCGCTTGCAGCGAATCGGCATTGCAATTGGCGCGCTGGCTGGAAGGTCAGCCGGCGGTGGAGCGGGTTTACTATCCGGGTCTGCCTTCCCATCCCCAGCACGAACTGGCGAAACGACAACAGAGCGCCTTCGGCGGCATCGTCTCGTTCGATCTGCGCGGCGGGCGGGAAGCCGCCTGGACGGTGATTGACCAGACCCGGCTGATTTCCATTACCGCCAATCTCGGCGACGCCAAATCCACCATTACCCATCCGGCTACCACCACTCATGGCCGCCTGACCCCCCAAGAGCGCGAGCGAGCCGGGATTGGCGAGGGCTTGCTGCGGGTTTCGGTCGGGCTGGAAGACGTCGCGGATTTACAGCGCGACTTGGAGCGAGGCCTGCGGCGCCTGTGATCAAGGCGATTACCTTCGATCTCGACGACACGCTGTGGGATGTCTGGCCGGTCGTCGAACGCGCTGAGGAGTTGCTGCACGACTGGTTGGCGGCGCACTATCCGCGCATCCCGGAACAGTTGACGCCCCTGGAATTGCGCGGCTTGTGCAGCGAAGTCGCGGCAGCCCGTCCAGACTTGGCCTATGACCGCACCTGGCTGCGCAAGCAGGCGTTGAATCTGGCGGCGCACCGGGCCGGTTATCGGCAATTCGACGTGGAAGGCGCGTTTGAGGTGTTCTTCCTCGCCCGCAATGCCGTAGAGCCGTTTGCCGAAGTGCGCCCGACCCTGGAGCGGCTGAGTCGGCGCTACCGGCTGGCTTCGCTGTCTAACGGCAACGCCGACTTACGCCTGATCGGTCTGGATGACCTGTTCGTTTTTTCCCTCAACGCCATCGACCTGCACGCCGCCAAGCCGGATCCGCGCTTCTTTCAGGAAGCGAGTCGGCGATTGGCAGCGCGGCCAGAGCAGATTGTTCATGTCGGCGATGACCCGGAGCATGACGTGTTCGGCGCGGTTCAAGCCGGGTTTCGCAGCGTGTGGGTCAACCGCGCCCGCCGGGACTGGCCGGGCGGAACGCGGGCGGATGCGGAAATTGCGACGCTGGATGCACTGGAGCCGTTGCTGGCGGCCTGGGAAGAGCGCGACTAACTACCAGGGAATCGGCTGCCCATCCCGGAAAAACCCGCCGCTTGGCCCATCGTCGGGCAGCGTCGCCGCCCAGACAATCCCGGCCACGCCCTGTTCTATCGTTCGTTCCGCGCTCGGGCCGCCCATGTCGGTGCGCACCCATCCGGGACAGATCGAATTGACCAAAATGTTATAGCCCTGGGTCTCCGCGGCGAGAATCCGGGTCAGGGCATTCAAAGCGGTCTTGGAAATCCGGTAGGCCGGCGACTTGCCTTCCATCTCGCTCAACTGGCCCATGCCGCTGGAGATATTGACGATGCGCCCATAGTGCTGTTGCTTCATCAGCGGGGTCAGTTCCTGCGCCAGCAGCAACGGGCCATACAGATTGGTTTTCAGGGTCGCGGTCAGGGTCTCCAGACTGGCATTGAACACGCTGGCCCCGCTGGCGTCTTCCGCGCCGTGAATGTCGAGAAACACCCCGGCGTTATTCACCAGAATGTCCACTCGCCCGCAACGGCTGTGAATGAACGCGCCCAGATCAGCGACGCTGCTTTCCGAGGTGACATCCAGCGGCTGAAACAGCACATCGAGTCCCTCCCCCAGTAATTTCTCCATGGCGATTCCGCCTTTGCCGGGGTTGCGGCTGGTGATAATCACCCGGATATTTCGCTTGGCCAGTTGCCGGGCGGTTTCCAGCCCTAACCCCCGGTTGGCCCCGGTCACCACCGCCACCGGCTTATCGCTTTTGCCACTCAACATGGTTGTTTCCTCCAGCGCACTTCTCCGGGAAGTGCGCCTCAATCGTTGCTGTTATAACCGTCTGTTGTTTTATTTATACATGATGTTGTAAATATTAACAGCATCTTATTGGAGAAAAAACCGGAAAATCGCGGCATTAAGCCAGCATCAGTCTTGCTGCACTGGAATACTCAGGCCGCGCCCAGGAAACCGCGCATGAAAAAGGGCGCTTACGCGCCCTTTCGATGGGTCAATCAGCCCCGATCAGGTATTGATCTTGTGCAAGGCGCGGCCATGCACGGCCAGCGCCGCTTCATGCATCGCCTCATACAGGGTCGGATGACCATGGATGGTGCGGGCCAAATCTTCGCTGCTGGCGTGGAATTCAATCGCCAGCACCGCTTCCTGCACCAGTTCCGACGCAAACGGGCCGATGATATGGCAGCCCAACAGCGTGTCGGTTTGCGCATGGGCCAGCATCTTGACCATGCCCACCGCCGCTTCCATGGCCTTGGCGCGGCCATTGGCGCTGAACGGGAAGGTGCCGATCTTGTAGGGAATCCCCTCGGCTTTAAGCGCCTGCTCGGTTTTGCCCACCCAGGCGATTTCCGGATTGGTGTAAATCACCCAGGGAATGGCGTCGTAGTTCAGATGCCCGTGCTGGCCGGCGATGTTCTCGGCGACCATGATCCCTTCTTCAGAACCTTTGTGCGCCAGCATCGGCCCGCGCACCACGTCGCCAATCGCAAACACGCCCGGCAGGTTGGTTTCGCAGGCGTCATCGACATGGATGTAACCGCGCTCGTCAAACAGCAACCCCGATTCCGGAGCGGCCACATTGTCGGTATTCGGCCGGCGACCGACCGACACCAGCAACTTGTCGAACGTGATTTCGTGATCGCCGTCCTTGTCCTTGAAGTAGACCTTGACCGCGTTGCCGACTTTCTCGGTAGCGGTGACCCGCGTGCCCAGGCGAATGTCCAGCCCCTGCTTTTTGAACTGGCGCAGCGCGTCGCGGGCGATCTGCTGATCGGCCAGGGCCAGGAAGTCCTCGACCGCTTCCAGCATGACCACCTTGGCGCCGAGCCGGTTCCAGACGCTGCCCAGTTCCAGACCGATCACCCCGGCGCCGATCACCCCCAGAGTCCCCGGCACTTCACGGAAATCCAGCGCCCCAGTCGAATCGACGATCAGTCCCTCGGCGTTATTCACCGGCGCAGCGCCGATGTCGATGGGCTGCGAGCCGGTGGCGATGATGACGTGATCAGCGCTGACCACATCCACCGAACCATCGCGGGCGGTGATTTCCACCTGTCGATCCGCCAGCAACTTGCCGTGACCCTTCAGCCATTCGACGCCGTTAGCCTTGAACAGGGCGCTGATGCCATTGGTCAGTTGCAGAACGATGTCTTCCTTGCGCGCCATCATCTTGTCGAGGTTGAGCGTGACGCCTTCGACATGGATGCCATGGCTATCCACGCCTTCCTTAAGCTGATGATAATGTTCCGACGATTCGAGC
>JBDHRB010000211.1:0-5065 GCA_039807355.1 Candidatus Competibacteraceae bacterium | reverse complement strand
TCAATCTGGAGGACATCAAGGCCCCGGAATGCTTTCAGGTCGAGCGGCGCTTGCGCGAGCGGATGAACATTCCGGTGTTCCATGACGATCAGCACGGCACGGCGATCATTACCGCCGCCGCGGTGCTCAACGCCTTGTTGCTGGTCGGCAAGGAAATCAGCCAGGTCAAACTGGTTGCTTCCGGCGCGGGCGCGGCGGGCATCGCCTGTCTCGATCTGCTGGTCGGGCTGGGCCTGAGCCGGAGCAACGTCATCGTCTGCGACAGCCGGGGGGTGATCTATCAAGGCCGGGGGCCGCTGGACCCGGAGAAGGCGGCGTATGCGGCGGAGACCTCAGCGCGTACCTTGGCGGAAGCTCTGGTCGGCGCGGACATTTTCCTCGGTCTGTCCCGGGCCGGGGTGCTGACCGGCGAGATGGTGAAAACCATGGCTCACCGCCCGCTGATTCTGGCGCTGGCCAATCCCACCCCGGAAATCATGCCGGAGGAAGCCAAGGCCGCCCGGCCTGACGCGATCATCGCTACCGGACGCTCGGATTATCCCAATCAGGTCAATAACGTCCTGTGTTTTCCCTACATCTTTCGCGGCGCACTGGACGTGGGCGCGACCACCATCAATCAGGAAATGCAACTGGCCTGCGTCCGCGCTCTGGCGGAACTGGCCTGTGAGCCGCATTCCCCGGAGGAAACCGCCGCTTACGGCGATCAGCCGATCAGCTTTGGGCCGGAGTATCTGATTCCCAAACCGTTTGAATCGCGCTTGCTGCTGACCTTGCCGCTGGCGGTCGCCAAAGCGGCGATGGACAGTGGCGTGGCCACCCGTCCGATTGCCGATTTTGCCGCTTATCATGCTCAACTCAGCCAGCGGGTCTACCGTTCCGGCCTGATCATGCGTCCGGTGTTCGAGCGGGCCAAAGCCGATCTCAAGCGGGTGATTTACGCCCAGGGTGAAGAACCTCGGGTGTTGTGGGCGGTGCAGGGGGTGATTGATGAAGGTCTGGCCCAGCCGATTTTGATTGGCCGGCGCTGGCGCATCGAACAGCGCATTGCTGAACTGGGTCTGCGCATCCGCCCGGAACAGGATTTCGCGGTGATCGACCCGCAGAACAATCCTTACTATGAGGAATGCTGGCAGGAATACCATCGGTTGCGCGGGCGTTTCGGCGTTGATCCGAACAAAGCCCGCATCCGGGTCAACACCCGCGCTACGGTGATTGGCGCATTGCTGCTGCGTCTGGGCTACGGCGACGCCTTGCTGTGCGGCTTGATCGGCGGCTATCCCGACCATGTGGAATATGTGCTGGACATCATCGGTCTGCGCGAAGGGGTGCGCACCCCGGCGGCGATGAACATGCTGATCAGTTCACGCGGCCCGCTGTTCTTCTGCGACACCGACATCAACGCCGATCCGACCGCCGAGGAGATTGCCGACATTACCTTGCTGGCGGCGGAGGAAGTCAGCCGCTTTGTCCCGCCGAAAGTCGCCTTGTTGTCCCATTCCAGTTTCGGCTCGCACCAGTCGCGGCAGGCGCTGAAAATGGCTGAAGCGGTGCAATTAATCCGTCAGCGCGCCCCTGATCTGGAAGTGGACGGCGAAATGCGCGGCGACGCCGCCTTGTCTGAGGACTTGCGCCGCCGGATGTTTCTGCATTCGCCCTTGCAGGGGGCGGCCAACCTGTTGATCATGCCCAACGTCGAAGCCGCTAACATCGCGCATAACCTGCTCAAGGAAGTGACGCACAGCGTTTCGGTGGGGCCGATTACCTTGGGTCTGGCCAAGCCGGCGCATATTCTGACCCGCTCGGTGAGCGCCCGGCGGATCATCAATATGACTGCGATTGCGGCGGTTGACGCCCAGGAGTATTTGCTGAATCAACTATCCCGTTGACGCTTCAAACGATCCCGACCATCAGGCGCTTGCCCAGAGCCGCCGCCGCCCGTTCCAGTTGTTTTAACGTCGGGTTATGGGTGGTTTGCTCCAGGCGTTGCGCCGCAGGCCACGAGGTTTGCAGCGCACGCGCCAATTCCGCCAGGGTTCGGCCCTGTTCCTCACGGGCTTGCCGGATGAGTAGCGCCGCCTGGATACTGGCTTGCGGGTACGCGACCGGATGACCTTCATCGGGGGAAGGTAATGGGACCGCCTGCCCATCAGCCAGACGTTGTTCGATTACCAAGGAGAGAACTTCTGCCGCGTTGAACACGGCTTCTTCTTGCGTGGCTCCCTCGGTGAAGGCTTCATCCAGGTCAATGAATTGAACCAGATAACCGCCATTTTCTTGCGGCTCCATCGTATAGGGATAGGCGGCGTTCAAGTGAGTTTGACTCCGGTTTGTTTCTCGATTTTCTTGAGCAAGCCCATCCCTAAATCCTGCGTCCCGTGGACCGGAACCGGTACCGTGATTCCGTCCTTTTTCAACAGATGGTGGCTGCCGTTCACGCGGGTTTGCGTCCAGCCGTGGGCTTCCAGGATTTTGATAACGCGCTTACCGTTCATGCCCTTCATGATATATATCATATAAAATATATTTCAACAGAAATAATCTTGGGCTTGACCCCGGTACAGAGTGGGGGCGATTCTGTTTGGATTTCGCCAGATCGACGCTCACTATCCGCCGCGCTCGGCGAGGCGCTCCGCCCGCTGACCCAGTTCCACAAGTCGGTTCATTCCGCCGTTGCTGGCGTTCTGTCAGCTTTTTTTACGCTTGAATGATGGCCGACGCTTCCTCTGGAAAATCTTTTTTTGTCTTTTTTTCATAGACATCGTTTGGTCAGTCGGCTTTCTTGCGGCGGGTTGCTCCCTCGATACTCTGGAATTTCTCTGAAATCCGTCGATGGATTGTCAGCTTTTTTTTACAAAACGCTTTGCCTTCAAGCCTGTTTTTGAACTCATGAACATTGTTATATTTTGACGATTGCATCTATAAATTGACGATTTTGCAGTTTTCTTTGGGTAGATGGAGACTATGGAAGTTCACATTTTCAGGGCGACAGGGGATGAGACCGGTCGCACGTGCCGTCAGACCCCGCCGATCCGGCTTCATCGGCGAAGAACTGATAACGATTACGTCCGCCTTCCTTGGCCCGGTACATAGCCAGGTCTGCGCCTTTCAGCAGCGCCTCCAGGGTGACGCCATCGCTCGGATAAAGACTGATGCCGATGCTGACCCCGATCTGCGCTACGCCCTCCGGCTCCAGGGTAAACGGCTGGCTCAATGTCCAGAGTACCAGTTCCGCAACGCGCCTGGCGTCTTCGCTCTGGCGCAAGTCTTCCAGCAGCATGATGAATTCGTCGCCGCCCAGCCGACACAGCGTATCGGTTTTACGAATGCATTGCGTCAGGCGCTGGGCGACCTTCCGTAACAATTGATCGCCCTGATCGTGACCCAAACGGTCGTTCACCGCTTTGAAGCCATCCAGGTCCATCATCAGAATAGCGAACTGGCGCTGTTCGCGTTCGGCGCGGCGGCTGCATTGCTGATAACGGTCTTGCAGGAGATTGCGGTTGGGCAGGCCGGTCAGCGTATCGTGCTGCGCCATGTGCTTGATCTGCTCTTCCATGCGCTTGCGTTCGGTAATATCCAGCATCACCCCGATCAAGCCGCTCAACTGGCCGATATGATTGACGAACGTGTTTTTGCGGAAAATTACGTCGTGCCGTGAGCCGTCGGCGAAGATCACCTGACCTTCATAAAGCTGCTGTCCGGGGTGGCGGAACAAATCCTGATCCTGCGCATGATAGGTGTCGGCGAGGTCATGCGGAGCGATTTCATAAACGGTCTTGCCGATCAACTGATCGGCGGGAATGCCGGTGAACGCTTCATAGGCGGCGTTGCAACCCAGATAACGCCCTTCGACATCCTTGAAAAACACCGGCGCGGGGATGCTGTCCATCAGCGTTTGATTAAAACGCAACTGATCCAGTAATTGATCCTTGCTGTCCTGCAAGGCCTGAATGGTTTGCCAGCGCCGTTCCTGAGTCCGGGCGATGACCCAGGACAGCGCCGCCAGCAGGCCCAGCCCGCCGGCCAGAATCGCCCACTGTAACCAAGGCCAGGGATGCAGGCGCTTGTGCAAGACCTCCGGGGAAATCCGCGAGATCAAATGCCAGCGATATTGACGCGCCGCGACCAGGCCCGGATCGTCAGCCGGGATCGCCAGCCCGCCGTTCACTGTCGGTTGACTGAGCAGGCGGGGAAAAACTGTGGCGAAGGTAAACAGCCCATGCGGCGAGGGAAATTGGCCGGAATCAGCGGCGACGATACGCGGCCAGGCGTCGGGAAAAGCCTGGGCAAAGGTTTGATCCAGACGCTCCGGGTACATAAATCCCCAGTTCCGGCGCGGATCGGCGCTCGCCAGCCAGTGACCGTCATGGTTGAGCAGCATGAATTCGCCGGCCAGCCCTTGGCTGATGGCTTGCAGCGCGTCGATCAATTCCTGGGCCAGATAATTCAACACCACAATGCCGCTTTTTTGCCCGTCCGGGGCGAAAACCGGCATACCAAAGCGGATCATTGGCTTGAGCGGTTGTTCGATCACGCCCTGCTCGATGTTCAGGTCCAGCGGCGAGATAAAAATCTGTTCCGGCCCCAGACCCAAGGTTTCCTTGAAATAGTAGCGGTCGCCCTTGGGTTGCAACTGAGCGTGCGGGACGATCACAGCGCCGCTCTCGCGCTGATAGTTGATCCGCACGGTTTCCAGACCCTGGGGATTCAGCAGACGCACTTGATCGTAACGTTTCTTGTGGATAGCAAAGTTGAGAAACGCCTGCTCCAGTTGTTTCAGCGACTGGGCATCCTGGCGTTCCAGATAGCGCCCCATCTCCGGCTCGTGGGCCAGCATGTGCAGATCGGTCACAATGTCTTTCAGGGCGCTTTCCGCCGCCAGCGCCTGTGAAGCCACAGAGCGGATTTCACTGGCCTCGACAATCGCCCGTTGACTGTGCGCCGTGGTGTCCTGGATGTACCAGAGGACGCCGAGGAGTGCGGCGGCCAGCGGCAGGAAAATCGCCAGAAAGCGCGTCATGATCGACGGCATGGCGTTATCGTCGCCATTGCGCCAAGGCGCGGC
>JBDHRB010000210.1:0-5106 GCA_039807355.1 Candidatus Competibacteraceae bacterium | reverse complement strand
TGGGCACTTCCACCGGGCCGGATTCGCTCCTGAACGGATTTATGAATGTCATGGCTCGATTCACTACTTGCAATGTCACGAAAGTTGCCCGGAGACCTGGCCCGCCGATGCCGTCCAAGTGGACGTCGATCCGCAGACCTTCCGCGCCCGTTCCGCTTTGCCCCGCTGTCCGCATTGCGGCGCACTGGCTCGCCCCAATCTGCTGATGTTTTACGATGGGGACTGGCGGGATCGGCCCTACCTGGAGCAGCAATGGCGTTATCGAGAGTGGCTGCGCACCGTCCAGGATCGCCGATTGGTTGCCTTGGAACTGGGAGCCGGTACAGCCATCGCCACGGTGCGGCGCACTTGTGAATACGCCGCTTGGCGACTGATTCGGATTAACCCCCAGGATACCGAGTCACCACATCAGGGCATGTTACTGCCGGTCGGGGCCTTGGCGGGACTGACGGGATTGGATACGGCGATGACCCGCCGCGCTCAAGGACACTGAAATCATGACCCCGAACTACCAACTCATCGCCTCTTCCCAGACCTGGATCGAGGGCGAAGCCCTGCGCCAACTGGAGCAGACCGCCTCGTTACCGGGAATGCGCCAGGCGGTGGGACTCCCCGATCTGCATCCGGGAAAAGGCTATCCCATTGGTGCGGCCTTTCTCAGCGAGCGGATTTACCCGGCGCTGGTGGGCAACGACATCGGCTGCGGTATGGCGCTGTGGCCCGTAGACCTGGCGCATCGCAAGTTCAAGCCCGAACGCGCCGCCGAGCGCCTGCAAGGACTCGAAGACCGCTGGGACGGCGATCTCACCGAATGGCGCACGGAATTTGGACTGGAGCCGACCGCTTTCGATGCCTCGCTGGGCACCATTGGCGGCGGAAACCATTTCGCCGAAGTGCAGGCTGTGGCGGACGTGCAGGACCCGGTTGCTTTGGCAACACTGGGCATTGATCCCGACCGCCTGTTGCTGTTGGTTCATAGCGGTTCACGCGGTCTTGGCGAAGCGGTTTTGCGGGCGGCCATTGACCAACAGGGCCACCACGGCCTCGATCCCGCCAGTCCCGAAGCCAGCGATTATCTGCGCCAGCATGATCAGGCGCTGCGCTGGGCGGCCCTCAATCGCCGGCTGATTGCTCACCGGGTTCTGACCGCCCTGAATGCGGATGGAGAATGCCGGCTCGACATTTGGCATAACCTGGTTCAGCCGCTGGACTGGCAGGGCGAGCGGCTGTGGCTGCATCGCAAGGGCGCTGCTCCTGCCGACCGTGGCCCGGTGGTTATCCCTGGTTCACGCGGAACCTTGTCCTATCTGGTGCAACCGCGTGCGGAGAGTGACCACAGTTTGCGTTCGCTGGCGCATGGAGCCGGACGCAAGTGGAAACGCGGCGAGGCGCGGAGCCGTCTGAGCCGTCGGCAACGCCCCGAAGATTTGATGACCACCGCGCTCGGCGGCTGGGTGATCTGCGAAGACAAAGAACTGCTCTATGACGAGGCCCCGGAGAATTACAAAGGCATCGACCGGGTAGTGGCCGATCTCGGCGAGGCCGGGCTGATTGACGTGATCGCTACCCTGCGGCCAGTCCTCACCTACAAGGTTCGGCGTCCCGCCCATCGCCAATCCCACCCTCAACGGAGCCGCTCATGAGTACGCCGACGTTGTGGCTTCAGCTTTCCTCGGGGCGCGGTCCCGCCGAGTGCGAATGGGTGGTAGGGCAACTGGCTCCCCGACTGAGCAGGGACTTGGCCGGACACGGGCTGACCGTCGAGGAGATCGCCCGCATCGCCGGCGACCATGGCGGTGATGCCAAGTCGATTCTGCTGCGGGTCAGCGGCCCGGAACCGTCGGGGCCGATTCAAAGCTGGTTGGGGACGATTCAGTGGATCGGCGCCAGTCCTTACCGACCCCATCATGGCCGCAAGAACTGGTTCGTAAGCGTCGCCGCGTTTGAAGAGCCGACCGCCGACCAGTGGCAAATGACCGAGGTGCGAATCGACACCCTGCGCGCCAGCGGCCCCGGTGGTCAACATGTCAATCGCACCGAAAGCGCCGTCAGGGTGACGCATCTGCCGACCGGCTTGAGCGTCATCGCCCAGGAAGAACGCTCGCAGCACCTGAATCGCCGCCTCGCGCTCGCCCGGTTAGCAAATCTCTTCGCAGAACGCGCCGACACTAAAACGCACGAGGAGATGACGACCCGCTGGCAGCAACACACCCAGTTGATCCGGGGTAATCCGGTCCGCGTCTATCGCGGCAAAGAGTGGACGCCGGTTACCGGTCAGGTAGAGTCAACCTAAGCCGCTATCAGACCGGCCAAGGCTGATCGTTCTTATAGCCATCCGATCTGATAATACAGCTCCCCCTTTGAAAAAGGGGGGTCAGGGGGGATTTCTTCATTAGAATAGAAACCACCACTCGTTGAGGATCACTATATCTGAACCTGCACGGCGACCCGACATTACACCCGACGCGCCTGATCAGCAGCGTTGCCGATATAACCGGCTGGGGTCAGCGCCAATAATCGCCGTTTCGCCTCGTCGGGAATCGCCAGACCGGTAATAAAATCGCGCAAGGTCGCCTGATCCACCCGCTGCCCACGAGTCAGCGCCTTGAGCTGTTCATAAGGCTGTTCGATGCCATAACGGCGCATCACCGTTTGAATTGGCTCGGCCAGCACTTCCCAATTGGCGTCCAAATCCGCATTCAGCGCCGCCGCATTTACTTCCAGTTTGCCCACACCCTTCAACGCCGATTGATAGGCGACCAGCGAATGGGCCAGGCCCACGCCCAAAGTGCGCAATACCGTCGAATCGGTCAAATCGCGCTGCCAGCGCGATACCGGCAATTTCGCCGCCAGATGATCCAGCAACGCATTGGCCACGCCCAGATTGCCTTCGGCATTCTCGAAATCAATCGGATTGACCTTGTGCGGCATGGTTGAAGAACCGACCTCGCCGGCTACGGTTTTCTGCCCGAAATAGCCAATGGCGATATAACTCCATACATCGCGGCAAAAATCCAGCAACACGGTATTAAAGCGCATCACCGCATGGAAAAACTCCGCCATATAATCATGCGGCTCAATCTGAATGGTGTAGGAATTCCAGGCCAATCCCAAATCTTCAGTAATAAACCGGCGGGCGAAGGCTTGCCAATCCACATCCGGGTAAGCGGCCAAATGAGCGTTGTAATTACCGACCGCGCCATTGATTTTACCCAGCAGCGCCACCTCAATCAGTTGCGCCCGCTGCCGCTTCAACCGATCCGCAACATTCGCCATTTCCTTGCCTAATGTGGTTGGCGAAGCCGGTTGTCCATGAGTGCGGGCTAACATCGGCTGATCGGCGTATTGATGCGCCAGCCGAACCAGCGCGTCGATCACTTCATCCCACTGCGGCAGCAACGTCTGGGTGCGCGCCTCACGCAGCATCAGCGCATAAGCCAGATTGTTGATGTCCTCAGAGGTGCAGGCGAAATGGATAAATTCGCTGACCGCTTCCAGTTCCGCATGGCCGGCGATCCGCTCTTTCAGCCAATATTCCACCGCCTTGACATCATGATTGGTGACGCGCTCGATGTTCTTGATGCGCTGGGCGTCGGTGAGCGAAAACTGATCGACCAGCCCATTGAGTACCTGGCGGGCGTGTTCGCTCAACGGCGGCACTTCCGGGATACCGGGATGCGCGGCCAGTGCTTGCAGCCAGCGCGCCTCGACCTGCACCCGGTGACGAATCAGGCCGTATTCGCTGAAAATCGGTCGCAGTTCGGCGGTCTTGTCGGCATAGCGACCGTCAATCGGGGAAATCGCGGTTAATGCAGTCAGTTCCATGGGATCGGTTCCTGAACAGGCGGGCGGAAAAATCGTCCGCCTATTTTAATCCGTTGCGCCGCGTCCGGCCCGGAAAATCACCGCGCCGAGAATGATTGCCCCGCCAACCATGGCCCACGCACTGGGCTGCTCGCCCATCAGCAGAAATACCCAGACTGGATTCAGCACCGGCTCGATCATCGGAATCAAAATCCCTTCAATGGCGCGAACATGGCGCAGCGCCAGTGCGTACAGGATATACGGCAACCCCAGTTGCACCACGCCCAGCAAGATCAGACCGATCCAGCTCGACGCATCCGGCAGGGATTGAAACATGAACGGCAGGCCGATCATCCCGGCCAGCAGGTTGCCCAAAAACAGCGAGGGCAAGGCGGAACCCTCTTTTTGTCGGCGCAGAAACAGGGTCAGCCAGGCAAAACACAGCCCACTCAACAGGGCGAGGCCGTTGCCCAGATAGCCGTCCAGGGTGATTTCATCGAGGAAAAACAGCACCATACCGCCCATCATGATCAACAGCGTCAGCCAGTCGCGGCGACTGGCCCGCTCGCCGAGAAACCACGGGCTGAACAGGATGACGTACAGCGGTGCGGTGTATTGCAGCAGAATGGCGTTGGCGGCGGTGGTCAGCTTGTTGGCGATGACGAATAACACCACCGTGCCAGCGTAGGCCAGCGCCCCGCCGATCTGCGCCGCTGACCCAGTGAAATGCAGTTCATGGCGGAACGCCAGGCCGATTAGCGCCGCGCCGATCAGACTGCGGGTTCCGGCAATCGCTACCGGATGCCAATCCACCGTTTTAATCAGCACCCCGCCCAGACTCCACAGCAGCGCCGTTACTACCAGCATCAGCACGGCGCGGCGATGCACGGCGGCGGAATCCGCCGGCGTTGTAAGTTGCGCGGACAATCGCTATTTCCCGGCTCCGCCCAGATAGGCGTCGCGGATTTCCGGATTGGTCAGCAACGCCTCAGCGCGATCCTCCAGCACGATCCGCCCGACTTCCATCACATAGCCGCGATGCGCCAGCTTCAACGCGGCGCGGGCGTTTTGCTCCACCAGGACGATGGTCACGCCCGCCTCATTGATTTCCCACAGGGTTTGAAAAATCGCCTTGACCAGCAACGGGGCCAATCCCAGGCTCGGTTCATCCAGTAACAGAATGCGCGGCTGGGCCATCAGCGCCCGGCCAATCGCCAGCATTTGCTGCTCGCCGCCGCTCAGGGTTCCGGCCAGTTGCTCACGGCGCTGGGCCAGCACCGGGAACAGTTCATGAATCCAGCG
>JBDHRB010000209.1:0-5127 GCA_039807355.1 Candidatus Competibacteraceae bacterium | reverse complement strand
GATGAAGATCATACAGACCTGCATCACCATCATCATAGCCACGACTGTAACCATCCTGATACACATAGAACTTATATGTACCAGTCAGCCATCCATGAAAGAACTTACCAAGCCACCAAGCCGTAGGAACTCCCACAATGACGGCGGTAATGACCTTAGCCCACGTATCATCCATCACTCTTCTCCCTCGACTCTTCATATCGAAGAATCCCATCACCCTTCTCAACCTCCCTCCCTACACGAAATACCTTGATATTCGGATACTTCTCTATGCAATCAGGACACACCGTCACATTCTCATCAAGAACATTCCACGGCTCACAATCAACCTCAAACCACTCCTCTCCATGCACCCACCCCGGAGGCAACGCTACATATTTCTCATCAGCAATATCAGGAACCTCATTCCATATTGGCCCCTTCTTGCCACAACCATTGCACTCAGCCTGAAATGACTTCAGTTCAATCATACTCATTACATCAACGTCTCCATAGCAAATCTCAGAAGATCATCGTTACCAAACTTCTCAGAGAACTCATCCTCCATCTTCAACTCTTCATGAGTAAGATCACGATATATCTTCATCTGCTCATTGATATCAATCTGAAGCTGATCAAGCTTTGAAGATGACTCACGTATACGAATCCTCGCCATCCTCAACTTGTAGTACAGAACAGCCAGATCCTCATTGCGTCGCAAACGTATCTGAACATGACCAATTGCACGAGCGATAGCAACATGCTCACGAATATGAAACCGATTGGAAACCGGACGATCATGCAAGATATGAGCCATATCCATATGCCACTTTTTCGACTCACGAAGAGAAACATCAGTAATCATCACAATGATGTCATTCCTCTTGTCATCCATCACTCTTCCCCATCAATCCAACAGCAACCAAGGCAGCACTCATACACTCATACGCCATCGTTATATAGACATCACGAGACTCTGGATGAACGTTCCTCCAAGTAGGACTGCCCTTAACTCTCATACGCTTATACATGCACGAAGCCACTGCCTCTAAAGAATCCCTACTCAACAATGAGTCACAGATTCTATCCAAGACAAGATCAGTCTTATCAACTGTGGTAAATGGACGAATCTCTGGATAACGACCATTCATGAACTGATAGTAGTCAGACCCACTCTCTATCATCAGTGTCAGCACATCCTCATAAAGAGGACTACCGCCTATATATTCTTGATCAGCCACCCCACTCACCCCCTCAGATTCGTTTCTACCGCCCAATGATAGGCAACCTCGTCATACACAGACGCAACGAACGAGACAATGAACTCTCCCCAACTCTCAATTGCAGATACCCCATTATTCATAATGCGCCTTGCAACAGCATTGTCTCCATCAATCTCAGAAAGGATCGACCACATATCCTCACCATAGTCATTCACAAGCGACATGCACTCATCAACACTAGGAAGACAACCAGCAGAATATGAACCATGATCCATGACAAGCTCTAGCAACTCCGGGCCAAGCTGATCACGGATTAGCTCCTCAACTCGATACATATCACTCATGACTAACCCACACAATCTTCATAGGTCTTGGGATCACACATCTTCTTCATCATAGAATCTCTCTGAATTACCATGTAATCCAAATCTTTCTGCATTGCAGGAAGAAGAAACTCTGGATCTTCAGGGAATCTAGGACTATCCCTAACCTCACACATCATCGTTTTCTGATCAAGAATCTTCTTAGACATGTCAGTGTATTCAACAGCCAATCTTTCATATCTTTGACCATATGTCTCAATCATCAAAATGGCCTTACATCACGAACAAGCACTGATTCAAGAGTCTGCCTCTCTCTCTTCAGAGTAACCACACTTCCAAAATGACTCACCGGTTGTACATACAAACGACCCACCTTCTCATAGAATGCTCGCCACGCATGATCACCATGATCATATTTCTCTACGTATCCACCGTACGGCTTGATAGACTCACCATCATGGTGATCAACTCTCAACTCAAACATACCAATCACCTTCTAGGAATCGTGAATATCAAACGGGTAAGCAAAAGATGTATAGAAAGTCGGCTTACCAGCATTTTGTTTCTGATCATAGACACCAACAGGTACACCAGCAAAATGACTCTGATGATTATCAGCAACAATCACTGCTGGTATAGAAACAACAGCACTACCATTCGGAAACACCTTGGCCGGATAGACACCAGCCTCAATCTCTACCTCAGTCCACCATGCAGCAAATTCACTTCTCTTGGTCTTAACACACTTCTCCTCAACTACATAGACCACAGATCCATCAGATTCTCTTCGAAAGAAACAGGACATACCCACCACCTATCAACAAAGAAGCTACCAATCGGTAGCTCCCCTTCCTTACTGCTCGTCAAGAATCACGTTGAACTCTTCGTAGTACGCTCGGGCATAGATATCGCCCTGATCATGCATTTCACCGAAGCTCTCAAGATCCTTGATCGTGTCACTCTTCGGACAACCCCATTCAACAAAATCTCTGCGAGCATAATCCTTCGCGTACTGGATGTTCTGTGCAGTTTTCTCGTCGGTCATCATGGCTTCTTCCTTCCGGCCTGTCTAGCATGGCTCCTGCCTTGCTTATGAATCAAGTATAGCCCCTACGATGCCACAGGTCAAGGGTTTTGATGATCTAATTTCTCAGACCTTTTACCAGAAGGTGGAACCATAACTGTCTTCTCACCTGTCTCTAACCATCCATAATCTATGGGCGATCCGACTCCAATATCTATGACTCTACGCTTTCCACACTTCACACATTCCTGATGAGGATGCACAGCCTGAAACGCATTCTTATACCTATGCAATCCTAGCTTGCATCCCCATGAGTTACGAACACCAAGAAACGCGACTCCACCCATAGAGACAACAACAGCCAGAACACTATGCCAATCCATCAGCTAACCCTCTCGAATCTATACTCAGATCTTTCCAGAACAATGTCCTCAATGAAATCAGCTATCTCATCAAAAGACATCCCTGAATGATCATTAAGGCCAGACAAGGATCCATACCCCTTATACATAGGAGTGAACATCCCAATAGCACTGATGCCAGTCTTCTCTCTTACCGTCTTCCCAAGAGCAAGACTCGCCTTGCCATCATCATCTTGATAGATCCACATATCCTTATCTTGATATGATCCATCCCTAAACCACTCCACATCACACAAATCTGATACCACTCCAAGGCAGCACCATTTCATGTACGTATCAAATCCACGACGCATATATCCATTGCCCTTCATGTACTTCCCACTCCTCAACGCAGGAAGCCACTTCTTCAGAATGAACTCTTTTTGCTCAGGGGTAAACTCAACGATCATATCTTTCCTCCCCACCACAATAGAATTGTGAACACAGTAATAGAAGCAATTGCCCCCATAATGAACCACCCAATCGCATCACCACGATCAGAAATCCCAGAATTCTCAGATCCGATCTTCAGACTAATCTCCTTGGGAACTTCAGCAGGAATAGCCTTAGGCGTAGGAAACTTGTTGAACTGATCATAGATCACCATTCCAGCATCTACATATCGCTTCTTCACAAAATCCCAGATATCAGAACGAAACTGCTCAGGTGGATCAAATCTGACAAACTTCTCACAGTGAGGACAATACGTAAAGAATCCATCACCCATCCGAGATGACCGGCTCACCAAAGCAGAAGCCACAAGATCCATTTCATGCTTTACGTCACGAACAGCTTTCCTCTTCTCACCAGAATCAGTGTAGATATTCCCTGCATCACCAGCATGTCCAACCCTCCATGCAAAATCCTCTTCTTTACCATTGAGCCTAGACCACTCAACAACAAGATCTGGATCATCTCCATACGCACGCTTCTTGACTATGCCATCAATAAGCGCATCCTGAATCTCACGATACACACGCTGAGGAATAGACCATCCACATACCTCATCCTCGCTCCAACCGCCAATAGCTATCTGCCACGGGTCTTCTATCACAACCATGCCATTGCAGCCCTCACAGAGCACAGGAAGAGGCAATATGCGAGTCTGCATGAATCCTAGCCAATCATCAACAGCAGCCTGCTTGTCACTATTGGCATACTCAACTCTTGGAAGACTTACTACCATCACTCAACTCCTCACCCAATGTTCTCGTCATCCCATAGCTCATTGAATGCCTTGGCTTCTTGATAATCCCTAAACGACGATCACGATAGATATACAACGCCTGCCTACGTATCTCCAACAATGAATCATCATCAGCATCAGCCAAAAGCACATTCATCAAATGACTCTTGGAAGACTGACGGATAACCCACTTATCCGGCTGAATACGATCACCCCACACTTCAGGCATACTTGCAATCTTCTTCACATCTACAGACCAAATACGCTCCAACATAGCTCTCGCTATCGGACTGTGATCTGAACTAGGCCCACGAGCAATACCCACCTCAATGCTGTCATCCTCTCTCCAACGACAGACAAGGACTCCCCATGAATCGGGAACAGCGTCTCGAATGACAGGCCAGTGCTTCTCATGCACAGATACCCAACAATCATCGAACACACGACTATACGCTTTTACCTGCGTTTCGAGTCTCTTCAGATTGTCAGTCGATGCCTTTATCTCAACACCAACCAAATAGTCATCACAAAGCAGAACAAGGTCGGCTCTGCCAACCTTGCCCCACACACCCACTTCCATCTCATCAATGATCAACGACTCATCCGGGAATCCATAGATCTTAGAAAGGACTTGTATCGATTCCCGACGAATCTCCTTCGCTGTCATCACCTTCTTCATCACGATCTACCTCATATGATTCTTTGCTTCCCGGCTTCCACATTGACTCCTCATCAAATGGAATCTTCTCATCATAAATTGCCTTGAATCTCCAACCACCAACCAAACTATTCACTCGCTCAATCTCCATGATCGATTCATGAAGATATGCACTGAGTTGATGAGCAATTTGACTCTTCTTCTCCTCAGGAGCATTAGGCATCGGAATGGTTAGACAAACAACCACACCACCAGATTTCGGCCACTCCACAACATAGTTCGTTACCCAAACATCATCACCATCAAACTTATACGTCTCTCTCGGGCCTAACT
>JBDHRB010000208.1:0-5161 GCA_039807355.1 Candidatus Competibacteraceae bacterium | reverse complement strand
CCGGGCGACGATGGCGCGGGCGTAGGGTTGCAGCGCCGCCGGGTGACCGAGCAGCGCCGAGCCGCTGAGTTCGCCGGGCAGTTCGTAGGCGGCAAATCCCAGCGGAT
The DNA here is from genome assembly GCA_039807355.1 of Candidatus Competibacteraceae bacterium. Classification (GTDB taxonomy): domain Bacteria; phylum Pseudomonadota; class Gammaproteobacteria; order Competibacterales; family Competibacteraceae; genus UBA2383. The sequence continues at coordinate 5,054 of JBDHRB010000208.1, read as the reverse complement.
GGCGCGTGCGCAAGGCCAGCCGGGGTTCGGTGGGTGCGTAGAGAATTTCGTTCAGCCGGGCGTCGTTGAATTCGACCAGCGCCGCGACCGCCAGGATCGCCCGCCGGGCGCTGGCGCGGATCGCCACCGGCCAGCCCGCCGGATCGGCCCAGGGAATCCGCCCCAATTCGTCCCGCGCCCAAACCCGCTCGCTGACCGTCAGCGTGTCCCACACGGCGGCGGCGACCTGGCGCTGGGCCACCAGATCGAGAACGCCGCCGATATGGCAATGCAATTCCGCCTTGGGCAAAGCGACTAGCAGCGGGCGATGCCGGGCATCCAGTCGAGTGTGCCGCAATTCGTCGATGCGGCGCGGCGGCAAACGATACAGGCTGCGCCAGTTCTCGTGATGTTCCGTCTGCGCCAGTTGGCCAAAGAAGTTGCCCAGCAACCGTTGCCCCTCACGCTCGCGCCGCTCCAACTCCTCGGCCAGACCCGGCTGATAGGGCCAGAGTCGGGCATCGTCCGCGCTCGTGAAGGGCGGCGGTTCAGGCAACGGGAACCGGGCGGCAGTCACCTGGCCCGCGCCGTCGTCCACGTCGAGATGCTCGGCCCGCTGGCCGCGACCGACGATCAGCGGCAGCAGGGCTGCGCTTTCATCCGCGGCCAACGGGGCGGCCAGCCGGGCGGAATCGGGTTTGAACAGCGCATCGGGCAGTGGATAGACCACATCAATAACGTGCAGCATCGCCCGACAACCGAACAGGGTCCCGGCCCGTTGCAGGTCAGCGGACATGGTCTTACGCCCGCCGGCCAGCGACAGCAGCAGACGGTCGGGCGTGGCCCGTTCGCTGGCGACCAGCACCGCACGCAGGATCAGTTCCCGCATCGCGGTCACCTCATCCGCCGCGCCGGGGTTCACCCGCCAGACCCGCAGTTCCGGCGGATCGCTCAACCGGTCGCGCCAGGCGGCCAGGTGCGCCAGCGACTCGGTGGTTTGTGGGGCATCGGTGGTGACCACCCAGATCACCCCCGGTTGAGGAAACATCGCTGTTTCCTGGCGCAGGCGGTCGCGGCGCGGATGGTTGCGGTAGAGATCGAACCGTTCCGGGGCGACGAAGCCGAGAATTTCCGGGACGACCGCCCAGGTCGTGCCCAAGGTGCAGAGCAGAATGGCTGGCGGTTCGATGCGGGCCGAAATGGATGAAGGGGACATAGTAGAAACTCCAATCAGACGGGATCATGGCGGGTAGCAACGGATTCCGGCTCACCCAACCCGGCGAACTGAATCTGTTCCGGCTCCAGGCGCAAAGCGTAGCGCGAGCGCGGACGCCGGCCATCGCCCTGAATCAGATACGGTCGGGCACCGGGCAGCCCCAGCGCCTTGACTAATTCCCGCTTCAGCTTGCTGGTGCGCTGCTCAAAGTAATGCTGCAAATGCTCAGGGTTCTCGGTATTCAGGGCTTGGGCGGCGCGTTCATATTCGCTCGACAGCTCATCCGTCAGCGCCCGGTATTCCGCCAGAAACTCCGTAAAATCCGCTTCGGTGTGATGAATCGCCGGCAGTCCGGCCAGCGCCCGCCGGGCGAACCAGGCCAGCCAGGCAAAACTGATCGGCGTCAGGCGCAACACGGTTTCGCCGCACTGCACCCGGCAGGTCGCAACATCCAGCGTCAGACTCGGCGCGGCCAGATTGCGCTGCGCCTGCGCCACCACCGCGCTGAAACTGGCTCCCGGCGCCAGCAACGCCTCCTGCAAGCCGTCACGCAGCCGCACAAACGGGATGTCCGCCAACATCACCTTCGCCTTGCTGGCGTCGAGCGACTGCCTGTCTCTGGTATAAATCACCCGTTCCTGCGGCGTCGGGTAGAAGAAATTCGTATTCGATTCAAACGGGCTGGAGACCAGCACATGCGACAGCCGATCTTGCGGACGGCCAAACAGCGACAGGGCGTAACCCAGATAAAAACCCATGGTCTTGCGCCCGCCGGCGATGGAGGCGTGAATCGCGCAATCGGGATCAGCGGTCAGCTCGCGCATCTGGGCGGTAATGGCGTCGGCAATCGCCTCGTTGTCGGCCACTTCGCGGATGTCGTTGAGCGGGCGACCGTCGGCGGCGTGCAGAATGTGGATCGTGTCAAGGGTGAAACGAATTTCCGGCAGACCATAATCCTGGCGCAGCCGGCGAAACCAGCCCGGCTCCTCACTGAGCAAGGTCAACCGCGCTTGTTCCGCGCCATCAGCCGTAGTCAGCAGGTGAATTTCCGTGGGGACAAAGCGGGGTTCGCCTGCGCAAGTCAGGGCATACAGGGTTTCAGTGACGATCTGCGGCGACAGGCCGGAGACACAGAGCAGGATGCGACGAGCGTATTGTTCTGGACACATGGCGAGGTTTTCCTTTCAGCATAGTGCGATCCTCGCCACAGTAAACCTGGAAAGACAAAAAAGCCGTGTCGGCAAGCTTGCCGGGGCGGCATGTAACATCAGCGCCCACAAAAAAGCCTGGCTTTGACGCCGGGCTTGAGCGGATCAGTAACTAACCTATAGCCATCCGATCTGAGTGGTGAAAATGCACAAAATCCCCCGCTGCTAACGCAGTTCCCCCCTTTGAAAAAGGGGGGTCAGGGGGGATTTCTTCATGGAATGGAAACCACAACGGGTCGAGGATTGCTATATCACGCCTGAACCTTGGCGAACGCCTCGATCACCTCCTGCGGGGCCTGAATCAGTTCGATCAGCACGCCCTCGCCGCACAACGGCGCGGCGTCATTACCCTTCGGGTGAATGAAGCAGACATCAAAACCCGCCGCGCCCTTGCGGATGCCGCCGGGGGTGAAGCGCATCCCTTTGCCGGTCAGCCATTCCACCGCCGCCGCCAGGTTGTCAATCCACAGCCCGATATGATTCAACTGCGGGTCATGCACCTTCGGCGACTTGCCCGGATCAATCGGCTGCATCAAGTCCACCTCAACCTTGAACGGACCGGAACCGATCGCGGCGATGTCTTCATCGACATTCTCCCGCTCGCTGCGGAAATTGCCGGTCAGGGTCAGACCCAGGGTCTCCACCCACAACCGGCTCAGTTTGCTCTTGTCCAGTCCGCCAATGGCGATCTGCTGGATGCCCAGCACTTTGAAAGGTCGATCAGACACGAAAACCTCCTGCGGTTAATAGTGACCATCATCGCGCCCCGCCCTGCCCCGATGGGAGAAAACAGACGCGATCAGCCGATTCAGTATGTCATTCAGACTGGCGATTGCAACCGGCCCTCGGCTTTAACCCGACCGGGAATTGGGTAAATCTTCGGGTTATACTTTGCCGGTATTGCTCATCTCACGTGTTTCAATCCCTTGGAGGATGTACATGTCAAACCCACAAGCTGCGGAGCTGCCCGCTCCCACGTTCGACGAATTCCCCCCGACTCCCTACGAGGAATGGCGCAAAGCCATCGACAAAGTGCTTAAGGGCGCGCCTTTTGAAAAGCGCCTGGTGACGAAAACCTACGAAAACATTAACTTGCAGCCGATGTACCGGCAGGAAGACATCGCCGGCCTGGCGCAGATCGACGGCCTGCCCGGCTTCGCCCCTTATGTCCGGGGCGCCAGCCTGCTCGGTTATGTCGCCAATCCTTGGGATGTCGCCCAGGAAATCCCCGCCGCGACGCCCGCCGCTTTCAACGCTGCGCTGCGCGCCGATCTGGAACGCGGCCAGAACGCGGTCAATCTGCTCCTCGATCATCCGACCCTGCACGGAATCGACGCCGATCAGGCCAATGCCGCCGAGATTGGTCAGGGCGGGCTGTCGCTGTCCAGCGTCGCTGATCTGGCTGAGGCGCTGGCCGGTATCGATCTGGAAACCACGCCGATCTATGCACATGTGGACGCCAGCGCCCTGAGCTTCACTGCGCTGCTGGCGGCGCTGGTGAAAAAACAGGGCCAGTCGCTGGACAAACTGCGCGGCGCGATTGGCATGGACCCGCTCGGTCATCTGGCCCGTCACGGTCATCTGCCCCGCGACTTGAACGGCGTTTATGACGTCATGGCGCAACTGATCGGCTGGGCCAAACACAACGCTCCGCAGTTGCAAATCATCACCGTACAAGGCCACCCCTATCATAATGGCGGGGCCAGCGCCACCCAGGAACTGGCCTTTGCCCTGGCCACCGCGGTGGACTATCTCCGCGCCCTGCAAGATCGGGGTCTGGGCGTCGATGACCTTGCGCCGCGCATTCGCTTCGCTTTCTCGATTGGTTCCAACTTCTTCATGGAAATCGCCCGGCTGCGGGCGGCGCGGCTGCTCTGGGCCAAGATTGTCCAGGCGTTTGGCGGCAACGCCGAAGCGCAGAAGATGACCCTTCACGCCCGCACCTCGGCGTGGAACCAGACGCTCTACGATCCGCACGTCAACCTGCTGCGCGGCACCACCGAGGCGTTTTCCGCGATTATCGGCGGCTGTGACAGCCTGCATATCGCGCCGTTTGACGAGTTGCTCGGCGCATCCGATGAATTTTCCCGGCGCATCGCCCGCAACACCCATACCGTACTGCGCGAAGAAACTCATATCACCCACACTGTCGATCCGGCGGGCGGCTCCTGGTATGTCGAGAATCTGACCGATGCGGTGGCCCGGCAGAGTTGGGCGATCTTCCAGGAAGTGGAGAAACAGGGCGGAATGCTCAAAGCCCTGCACGCCGGCTGGCCGCAAGTTCAAGTCGCCGAAACCGCCGCCCAACGCGCCGCAAATATTGCCAAGCGTAAGGATGTCTTTGTCGGCAGCAATATGTACCCGAACCTGAAGGAAACCCGGCTGGAAGCCCCGGCGGTTGACGCGGCGGCGCTTCAGGCGGAACGGGCGGCGGCGCTGAAGCAGGCGCGTTCCGCCGCCAATCAGGCGCAGAAACAGGCCACGCTGGCGCAACTGGTCAAGGGGGAAAATGGCGTAGAGGCTGCAATCAACGCCGCGTTGGCCGGAGCCACTCTCGGCGAAATTGCCCAGGCCGCCCGCAGCAGCGCCCAGTCCGGCCCAACGGTCAATGCGGTTTGCGCCCAGCGCGGCGCACTGCCGTTTGAAAAACT
>JBDHRB010000207.1:0-5174 GCA_039807355.1 Candidatus Competibacteraceae bacterium | reverse complement strand
CGCCCCAACTCTGATTGGTCTGTTGATCGCTCATAAGATATGCTTTGGCCTAAAGTCAAGAATGTTAAGAACAACGTCATAGCTTATCAAAATCATGCCCGCCGACACCCTGCGCATCGCCACTCGTAAAAGCCCGCTGGCCCTCTGGCAAGCCGAACATGTCGCCGAACGTCTGCGTCAGGCGCACCCCGGCCTGACTGTGGAACTGGTCGGTATGCTCACCCAGGGCGACAAAATCCTCGACAGTCCACTGGGCAAAATCGGCGGCAAGGGCCTGTTCGTCAAGGAGTTAGAGCAAGGTTTATTGGCTGGCCGCGCCGATCTCGCCGTGCATTCCATGAAAGACGTGCCGGCCAGCTTCCCGCCGGGTTTGGATTTGCCGGTAGTGCTGGCCCGCGAAGACCCCCGCGATGCGTTTGTTTCCCGCGATTATCCCGATCCCGACGCCCTGCCGGCGGATGCCCGGGTTGGCACTTCCAGCCTGCGCCGCCAATGTCAACTGGCCGCCCGCTATCCCGGCTGGAACATCAGCAGTCTGCGCGGCAACGTCGGCAGTCGGCTGGCCAAGCTGGATGCCGGCGCATTCGACGCGATTATCCTAGCCGCTGCCGGCTTGAAACGCCTCGGTCTGGCGGAGCGCATTACCCTGGCGCTGGAACCGGAATTCAGCCTGCCGGCGATTGGTCAGGGCGCGATTGGCGTGGAATGTCGGCTCGAAGACTCGCGCACCCAAGCCTTGATTGCCGTACTTGACGATCCAGCCACGCGGATTCGAGTGATGGCGGAACGCGCTTTCAACGCCCGCTTGCAGGGCGGTTGCCAGGCTCCCATCGCCGCCCATGCGCTGTTGGAGCATGAACAACTCTGGCTGCGCGGCCTGGTTGGGACTCCAGACGGTCATCAACTCATCGCCAGCGAGATACGCGGTGCAGCGGCGAAAGCGGAAAGCCTCGGCGCGACGCTGGCGGAACAGTTGCTGGAACGCGGCGCAGATACGATTTTGTGCCAGTTGCTGGCCGCCGGCTGAAATGCAAGTGCGCCCTGCCGAAATGCGCTCTTCGCTGAACGGTCTGGGCGTGCTGGTCACTCGCCCGGAGCAGCAGGCCGAGGCGCTTTGTCGCTTGATCGAACAGCACGGCGGCGTCGCCCTGCGCTGGCCGACCCTGCGCATCGCCGAACCGCACGACTGGACCCCGGCTTTAACTCTTTTCGACCGGCTGGCCGACTATCAACTGGCAATCTTCACCAGCGTCAACGCGGTAGAGCGGGCATGGCCGCTGATTGAGCAACGCGGCGGCCTTCCGCCCCGGCTGGAAATCGCTGCCATCGGTCCGGCCAGCGCCCGGTCACTGGAACGCCAGGGTATTCACCGGTGTCTGCGACCCGCCCAAGGCTTCACTAGCGAAGCGTTGCTGGCCCTGCCGCGTTTCCAGAACGTCGCCGGGCAGCGCATCCTGATCGTGCGTGGCGAAGGCGGACGGGAATGGCTGGCCGAAACCCTGAGTGGCCGGGGCGCTCAGGTGGACTGCGCCGAGGTCTACCGGCGCGAGCGGCCAGCGCAGGACACCGGCGCGTTGCTGGAACACTGGGAGCGCGGCCTGATCGGCGCGGTGGTAATCACCAGCGTTGAGAGTCTGGAAAATCTTTTTGCTATGCTAGGAACGGCCGGGCAGCCTTATCTGCGTGACACGCCGCTGGTGGTGGTCAGCACGCGAATTCAGCAGGACGCCGCAGAACGAGGTTGCCGCCATCTCCTGCTCGCCCGTGAAGCCAGCGACGACGCCCTCCTCGCTGCGCTGTTCGATGTCACCACGTCTTTCTTCACTCCAGTCCGGTAACACGCCATGACCGATCAAACCTCCGACAGCGATAACGCGACGCCTGTTCTCGACACGTCAGCGCCAGCGGTGCCTACGCCAGCGCCGGTCGCATCGCCCCCCACGCCAGCCCCGAAAAGCGGCCGCGGCGTCGCCTGGCTGGCCCTGCTGATCGGGTTGAGCGCCGGCGGCGGCAGCGGCTACCTCTGGTATCTGTGGCAACAAGACCAGACCAGCGAAACCACCCGGCTCAATCAGGCGATCAAACAGGCTATCGCCCAGCAGGCCCCGGAAGTCCAGGCGCTAAAAACTAAAATTGCTGAACTGGAAGCGTTCAAGGGCGCTGCCGGTCAACTGCGCACGGAAGACCAGAATCTCAAGGAGCAACTGCTCGGTTTGACCGGCGACCTGCAACCCCTGAAAAACGCCATGGAGCTGCAAAAAGGCGAAACCGATATTGTGAAAAACGAGATCAAGCTGTTGCGCGAAGGACATGAGGCGCATAAAACCAGCGTCCAGCAACAGAAAACCGAGTTGACTCAACAACTCCAGGAACAGCAGGCGCGGATCAGCGCCGCCGATGAGCAAATCCGCAATTTAAAACTGAGCCTGGCCGGTCTGACCGCCGAACTGGAAACGGTGCGCACCATTGCCGCTAAGGGCAGCGACATCAACGCTTTTCCCCTGGCTGAAGTCGATTATCTGCTGCGCCTGGCCGATACCAAGCTCAAGATGGAACGCAATGTTCCCGCCGCCCGCCTGGCGCTGGACGCCGCCCAGCAACGCCTGAAAACCGTGCAGGAAGCCGGGCTGATCCCGCTGCAAGCCATGCTCGGCGAAGCCATCGCCAGCCTGCGCGGCGTGCAACTGCCCGACTTCACTGCGCTGTCCCACAAGCTGATCGCCATGGAAACGCCTATCGACGACCTGCCGCTGCAACTCGACTCCGGAGTACCCGACATCCGCGAACGGGTCAAGCCGGCGACCAGCGTCAATCTGAGCGCCGATGCAGAGCGTTCCTGGTGGGATCGCAGCAGCGAAGCGGTCTGGAACCAGTTCAAGGAGATTGTGGTGGTGCGCCGCCAGCGCATCGAAGCGCCGCCGCTGATCGCCCGGGAAAATGAATTCTTCCTGCGCCAGAATCTGCGCCTGGAACTGGAAGGGATGCGCCTGGCGCTGTTGCGCGGCGACGCCGAAGCCTATCAGGCGGCCTATCAGATGGTGTACGACTGGACGCACACCTATTTCGACACGGCGGACCCCAAAGTCACGCAATTCCTCGCCGAACTGAAAGCCCTGCAAGCCGTGCAGTTCAATCCCTACATCCCGGATTTGACCGGCCTGCGTCAGGCGTTCCAAGACTTCATGACCCAACGGCAACCGGTGCGCGCCCTGCGTCCCGCAGCTCCGGCGACAGAACCGGTAACCTCGCCTGAACCGGCAACCACCGGGGAGGCCCAGCCATGAGATTGCTCGCCGGCATCATCGTCACATTATTTTTCTCGGTCTGGGTGGCGCTGTCGCTCCGCGAGGAACCGGGCTACGCCATGTTCAGCATGGGTCACTGGACGATTGAAACCAGCCTGACCTTTTTCGTCATTTTTCTGACCTTGGCCTTCTTCGCCTTCTACGCCCTGGTGCGTTTGATCGTGCGTCTGTGGCGCACTCCCGGCCAGACTCTGGAAGCGCATCAGCGGCGCTTGCAGAAAAAAGCCCAGCGGTTGTTGGACCTCGGTCATCGGCAACTGTCCGCCGGTCAGTGGGTGGCGGCGGAAAAAACCCTGCTCAAGGGCGCGGATTACAGCGCCAACCCGGCCCTGCACTATTTGCACGCAGCGCGGGCGGTGCATCACCTGAACGAAGCCAAATGGCGCCGTGACCTGCACCTGCGTCGAGCGGAAAACGCGCCCGACGCGGATTTATTGACTGTGCAACTGACGCACGCCGAATTTCTGCTCGATGACGGGGATGCGGAACAGGCCCAAGTCATCCTGGAATCGCTGCACAACCTGCATCCGCGCCATCCGGGCGTGTTGCAATGGCTGGCCAAGGCTTACCAGCAACAACGGGCCTGGGAGCGCCTGCAAAAACTGCTGCCGGAAGTGCAACGGCACAAGGCGATGAGTCCCGAAGCGTTTGCCGAATTACAGGCGCAGACCTACCGGGCGCTGTTGGAGATGAGCGCCGCCGCCGGTTCACTGGAAGGGTTGCGCGCCCTGTGGAAACAAGCGCCAGCGGCGCTGCGCGAAGGCGATGAAGAATTCCTGATCGGCTACGCCACCGCCCTGTGCGAGGCGCAGGCCATTGAAGACGCGGAAACCCTGCTGCGCGACGCGATTAACCGACGCTGGAGCGTCAAACTGGTGGTCGGCTACGGGATGCTCGGACGCGGCAACGCCGCCGCGCAACTGGCCGCTGCTGAAGGCTGGCTGGCCCAGCGCGGCGACGACCCCTATCTGCTGCTGACTCTGGGCCGGCTGGCCAAACGCTGCCAGCAAAACGCCAAAGCCCGCGACTATCTGGAGCGCAGCATTCAGCTCATGCCGACCCCGGACGCCTATCAGGAACTGGGCGAGTTGCTGGAATCCCTGCATGAACTGACCTACGCCGGTCAGTGCTTCCACGCCGGACTGCGCCTGCTGGTCGGCAAGCCGCAGGAGCAATCCGGCGCGATGTTGCCCGCCAGTGAACCCGCCCAACAGTTGCAGGGACCAGCAGTGGCGGCAGCCTAGCAACCAATAACCCCCTCTCCCGCCGGGAGGGGGGCAAGAATTTGATGCTCCCGCCTCAGCGCACGGAAAACTCGAAGGAATCGTAGAACAACTGCGTCATCGGCAAGCCCTGCGCCGCGAACGCCAGTTTCGCCGCTTCGATCATCGGCGGCGGGCCGCTCATATACACATCGTAGCCGCTCAAGTCGGGAACATCGGCGGCGACCGCTTCATGCACCCAGCCGCTGCGTCCGGTCCAGCCGTCTTCCGGGCGCGGTTCCGACAGCACCGGCGTATAACGAAAATTCGCTCGTTCCTGCGCCCAGCGGCGCGGCAATTCGTCCAGATATAAATCCGCTTTCGCCCGCGCCCCCCAGTACAAATGCAGCGGTCGATCCAGCCCGATATGAAAGGCGTGTTCCAACATGCCCTTGAGCGGCGCAAAGCCGGTGCCGCCGCCGATGAACAGGATCGGGCGCGGCGAATCCTCACGCAGAAAGAAAGTTCCCAGCGGCCCCTGAAAGCGCAACAGCGCCTTGTCTTTCATCCGCTCAAACACATAGCCGGTGAAAAAACCGCCGGGAACCTGGCGGATATGCAACTCCAGCAGATCATCGGCGTGCGGCGGATTGGCCAGGGAAAAGCC
>JBDHRB010000206.1:0-5184 GCA_039807355.1 Candidatus Competibacteraceae bacterium | reverse complement strand
GCCGGCGATGCTGTTTTTTGACACAGAGGGTCAGGAGCGTCGCAAGCAGCGGGTGGTGGGTTTTGTCGATGCCGCCGAATTTCAGCGCCATTTGCAAACGCTGCACTAATCAAACGGATCGGTGTATCTTCATCCGCAAATAATTGTTTTGACCGATTTGAGAGGGTTTCCATGAATCAGCCTGATCCTAACCCTGCGGTGGCGCTGGCCCTGGCCGAAGATGTCGGCGGCGGCGATTTGACTGCCGCGCTGATCCCTGAACACGCCCAGGCGGAAGCGACCGTGATCAGCCGCGAGAGCGCCATTCTTTGCGGTACAGCCTGGTTTGACGCGGTGTTTCGGCAACTCGACGCCCGCATCGTCATCGACTGGCGGGCCGCGGACGGCGGGCGCATCGCCCCCGATCAGCTCCTGTGCGTTCTACGCGGTCCGGCGCGGGCTTTATTGACCGGCGAGCGCACCGCATTGAATTTTTTACAATTACTCTCAGGAACCGCCACCCTGGCCTGGCGCTACGCCGATGCAGTGGCCGGAACCCGGACGACGATTCTCGACACGCGCAAGACCTTGCCCGGTCTGCGTCTGGCGCAAAAATACGCCGTGCGCTGCGGCGGTTGCCGGAACCATCGCATCGGCTTGTTCGATGCAGTGTTGATTAAGGAAAACCACATCATGGCCGCCGGCTCGATTGGCAAGGCGATTGCCGCCGCCCGCCGTTTGCATCCGGGCGTCACCGTCGAGGTGGAAGTGGAGAATCTTGCCGAACTGGCCGAGGCGCTGGCCGCTGCGCCGGACATCATCATGCTGGACAATTTCGATCTGCCGACGATGAGCGAGGCGGTAAAGATCGCTGGCGGGCGGGTCAAACTGGAAGCGTCCGGCAACGTCAATTTCGATACGGTGCGCCCGATTGCGGAAACCGGCGTCGATTACATTTCCATCGGCGGACTGACCAAGGACGTGCGGGCAGTCGATCTGTCGATGCGTTTCCGCAACCTTTGAACCACGGTTTTAACGCGGGCGTCATGTAAAATTCACTGAGCGCGGCTAGATTGATGGGTCATCGGTCAAAAATGTATGCGAATATGCTGTTGGGCGCCCGCCCGCTCAGTCTGGGACATCTAGCCGCCGATTATCGCGCCGCCGATTATCTGCGTCAGGAAATTGCCTTTTTTGAAAGCCGCTTGGGCGAAATGGGCGAACAGGGCGATTGCGCCTATGAACGAGCACTGAGCCGCGCCTATGCCCTGCTTCTCGATCAACGCCGCCGACAATTGGCGCAACTACCGGCTTAATCTGTTGAGAAAAATCATTTTTACTGTCGCATTGACCAGTGCGCTGACGCTGCCCGCCGCCCGCGCCGAGTTGCCGCTGGCCCCATTTCAGGCTCGCTATGAGGTGTACGGCTCTGGCCTGCCGGTCGGCGAGGCGCTGATGACGCTGGCGGCGGTCGGCGCGAACGGCTATGCCCTGCGCTTCGAGGTGCGTCCGCATCCGCTGGTCGCCTTGCTGGCCTCGCAGCGCATTGAGGAACAGGCCAGCGGCGAGATTCACCAGGAACAAGCGCGGCCCCTGGATTATCAGCGGCGAATCGAGACCAACAAGGGAACACAGCAGACGCAATTGCGCTTTGACTGGGCGGCGGGGCAAGTTACGGCGCAAACCGACGCCGGATCAGCGACGTTGCCGTTATCGCCCGGCGTCACTGATCCGCTGAGTCTGAATCTGGCGGTGATGTGGGATTTGCAGCGCGGCCAGTTGCCGGAACGGTACGCCTTGGTGGATGGGGTCGAACCCCGAATTTACCAAATCCGCAACGAAGGCGAGGAAACCCTGAACACGGCGCTGGGCGCGTTGCGCACGGTGCGCATCAGCCAGACCCGGCCCGACGGCAAGCGGACTACCACCTTCTGGTTTGCGGTTGAGCAACACTATCTTCCGGTGCGGATCGCCCGGCAGAAAAAAGGCCGCGAGGATTTGCGCCTGGAAATCCGCTCGCTCGAACGCAGCGCCCGATGAACGCTTTGATGATGCAAGGAATATTTCGCCATGTCTGAATCCGCCCGTTGCATTTTCTGCAAAATCGTCCGGGGCGAAATCCCGGCGGTCACGGTCTATGAAGATGAGCGGACCCTGAGCTTTATGGATGTCCGTCCGGCCAGTCCGGGCCATGTCTTGGTTATTTCCAAGGCGCACGCGGCCAATCTGCTGGAAATCGCGGAGGTTGATCTACTGGCGGTCGCCTCGACCGTGCAGCGCGTCGCCCGGGCCATGCAAAACGCGCTGAACCCGGATGGTCTGCGCATCGGTCAATTTAACGGCGCCGCCGCCGGGCAGAGTGTTTTTCACTACCATGTCCATATCGTGCCGATGCGCGAGGGACAAAAAGCCGGTGCGCATGGCCGCGAACCGGCGAATCCTGAACAGCTCAAGGCGCTGGCCGCGCAGATTCGCACGGCGCTGGCGGATTGATTCGCAGTTAGTAGCGGCGGGGCGGGCGCAGCAGAATAATGTCCACCCGTCGATTCATCTGCCGGCCTTCGGGGGTGGCGTTGCTGGCGATGGGTTCCTGCTTGCCGCGACCGGTGGTCAACAAGCGCCGTGGATGCACGCCGTGTTCGTTCAAAAACGCCGCCACGCTTTCCGCCCGGCGCAATGACAAATCCATGTTGTAGCTGTCCGAACCCACGCTGTCGGTGTGACCGATAATGCGCGCCCGGGTGCGCGGGCGGCGCTCCATGAAGCGAGCGACCTTGCTCAAGGTGGGAACAAAGGCCGGACTGATGTTGGCGCTGTCATAGGCGAACATCACTTCGCTGGGCAGACGCAGGCGCAGACTGCCGTTGGGCAGCGGCTCCAGGCGCATCCCCATCCGCCGGTATTCAGGGGTGATGATCTGTTCGATTTCCTGTTGGGCGTTGCCCCAGCCGTTGCCCTGATCATCCTGCGGAGCGCCGCCCCAGTCGCCATCCTGCGGGTTCTGCGGACCCCGATCCGGGTAGCCGCCGCGCTGCGGCTGTTCCCATTCGCCGTTCTGCGGACCCCGATCCGGGTAACCGCCGCGCTGCGGTTGTCCCCACTCGCCGCCCTGATCGTTATCTACATCCTCATAGCCGGAGCGCGACTGAGCCGCCGCATCCGGGATCACCGGCCCGGCGGCGAGAACCGCGCAGGTCAGCAGGCTGGCGGCGGCAAAACGCAATAGCTTCATTTCGGTAACTCCTCAGTTGGTATTGAAGCTAACTATAGAATAATCCAGAGCGCTCTGGGAACGCGGCGCGGCCCCGCCGCCTCTGTTGAAAACGGAAAACCGCTTGCGCCGGGGATTGGATGCGCCGCTGCCCGCCCGTATCGGGAACCCAAGGAAAACCGGTAGAATGCTTACCGCTTGGTCGGCGCGGTTGACGATCAAAGACACGCCGCAAGCCTCATCAACAGGGTGCGCTTTACTTCCCCCAGTATTAGCAAACAATGCAATAAAGAGTTTTAAAACAAGCATATGACCATTGATCTCAAATCCCATGCCAAAGTTGGCGTTTATGTGGACGCCGCCAATATTTCCCGCAACGGCGGGCAGCGCATGCAATACGATGTGCTGCGCGAATTCGCCTGTCGGGACTACGCTGAACCGCTGCGCTTGAATGTCTATCTGTCCTATGACGAAGAACGCGCCGAAACTAATACGGTCTATCGAGACAAGGCCCGCGCTTATCAGTCCGCGCTGCGCGAACTCGGTTACAAGGTCATCGAAAAGCGCGTCAAATGGTTTCAGGACGAAGCCGGCAACCGTTACGGCAAGGCCAATGCCGATCTGGATATGGCGGTCGATGTATTGCTGCAATCGGAAAACCTCGACCGGGTGTTGCTGGCTACCGGCGACGGCGATTTCGTGCAAGTAGTGCGCGCCCTGCAAAATAAAGGTTGCCGGGTGGAAACCCTGGCGTTTGATAACGTGTCTGAAGAACTGCGCCGCGAATCCGACATGTTCGTATCCGGCTATCTGGTGCCGGGGCTGCTGCCGACCCGGGGCGATGACTACCTCTCGCCGCTGTGGGGGGCGATGGGTTCGCGGGTGCGCGGCTACTGTTACCATCATGACGATAACAAAAGCTTTGGCTTCATGCGCTTTCTGGTCAAACTGTCGCCCTATCTGTGGAAAACCGACTCCCGCGATCCGGAATCCCCGTATCGCACCGCGTTCTTTCACGACTCCAGTCTGCCGGACGGTTTCAATGTCATGAAGCTCCCATCGCGCAACCATATTTTTGAATTTACCTTGGCCGAACCGAACGGCAAACAACCAGTGGCGACGGACATCGTGCTGGTGCATCCCACGCCGTTCTGAACCGGGTCACGCGGCGTTCGCCGCCTGTTTTTTCGAGAAATTCCATGCTCCATGATCTGCCTCGCTTCACCTCCCTGACCTTGCTGCTGATGCTGCTGGGTTTGCCGGCGACCCTGGCCAGGCCGGTCGATACCGGCGCTGGCGTTGAAGTCAAAACCCTGGCGCCCAGTCCCCGGCAGGATTTGCTGGATCGAACCATCGCTGATTTGCTATCGCAGCATCATTACCGGCAAAGCCCGCTGGATGACGCGCTGTCTTCGCTGGTGCTGAACGCCTATCTCGACAGTCTCGATTTCAGCCGCTCCTATTTTCTGGCCGGCGACATCGCCAGTTTCGAGCCGTATCGCCATACCCTGGATGACGCCCTGAAAAAAGGTGACCTGCAACCGGCCTATACGATTTTTAATCTGTACCTGCGCCGCCTGACTGAGCGTACCGCCTCGATCCAGCAACTCCTGAAACAGGATTTCCGCTTCGATGTCCCGGAATCGCTGGACGTTGACCGCAAGGATGCTCCTTGGGCGAAAACTGCTGAGGAACTCGACGAGCTGTGGCGCAAGCGGCTCAAGCATGAACTGTTGACCGCGATGCTGTCCGGCAAGGATCAGGCCGCCGCCCGCGAGCTGTTGAGCAAGCGCTACGACAACCGTTTGCGTCAGGCCCTGCAATCGACCAGCGAAGACGTGTTTCAGTGGTACATGAACGCAGTGGCCCAGGCTTTCGATCCGCACACCGCTTACTTCTCGCCGCGCAACACCGAGAATTTCAACATCCAGATGCGCCTGTCGCTGGAAGGCATCGGCTGCGTGCTGCGCATGGAAGATGAGCAGGTCACAGTC
>JBDHRB010000205.1:0-5185 GCA_039807355.1 Candidatus Competibacteraceae bacterium | reverse complement strand
GAATGCCGCCGGCGGAAATCGCCCGCGCCCCGTAGGCAATGCGCCGCCCGCCCTCGAAGGTCGGGCGAATGTCGGGATGGGTCTTAAACCGCTGGAATTCCTCGAACGGCGACAGATGCGGGTTTTCATAACCCAGACCGACCACAAAACCGACTGCAACCTGATTATTTTCCAGATGATAAAGGAACGAGCCGCCGTAGGTGCTGGCATCGAGCGGCCAGCCGACGGTGTGGACGATCTTGCCCGGTTGATGTTGCGCGGGGTCGATCTCCCACAATTCCTTGATGCCGATGCCATAAGTTTGCGGATCGACGCCTTCGCGCAGTTTGAAGCGCTCAAACAGGGTCTTGGTCAGCGAGCCGCGACAGCCCTCGGCGAACAGGGTGTAGCGGGCGCGCAGTTCCATACCCGGCGCGAACTGGTCGGTAGGCTGGCCGTCGCGCCCGATTCCCATGTCGCCGGTGGCGACCCCGACCACCGCGCCATCGTCGTTGTAGAGCACTTCGGCGGCGGCGAAGCCGGGATAAATTTCCACGCCTAATTCTTCCGCCTGGGTCGCCAGCCAGCGGCACAGATTGCCCAGGCTGATGATGTAGTTGCCGTGATTGTGCATCTGCGGCGGGGTGGGCAGTTTGTACGAGGTTTCGCGGGTCAGCAGCAGAAAGTGGTCTTTTTGCGCCGGGGTGTGCAGCGGCGCACCCCGTTCTTTCCAGTCGGGAATCAGCTCGTTGAGCGAGCGCGGCTCAATGACCGCCCCGGACAGGATATGTGCGCCGACCTCGGAGCCTTTTTCAATCACGCAAACGCTGATTTCTTGATCTTGCTTGGCCGCTTCCTGTTTCAGGCGAATCGCCGCCGATAACCCGGAGGGGCCAGCGCCGACGATGACGACATCGTATTCCATGCTTTCACGTTCCACGGGGCACTCCTTCATCTGAGTTTTTTACCGGTTGGAATTGGCGGGAAATCCTCAATCTGCGCGTGGAATTCCCACCGTTTTGCGGATTGTAGCAAGCCATGGCGGCGAATGATTGACCTTTAGCGCCGGTCGCCCAATGGGCAAGACGCCCTAACCGCGACTTTCTGCAAGAGTCCGGCAACGGGCCGCGTAACGCCGCCAGAGCGTCGGCTTCGGAGTGCGCACGCAACTGAGCAGCGCATCGCCGAGAATGACCGGAATCAGTTGCGGGGCGTTTTTCCGCGCCCAACGCAGAAAACTGTGCAGCCGCCGGCGCAGACAGGCCCGCCAAAGCGCCGGCGGAATCAGGTCGCCATGCTGTTCGGCGAATTGGCCGAGCGTCTCCCAGTTGGCCTCGAACATCATGAGCTGGCGCAGACTGGCGTTGTCGCCATGCCGCCGATAACCGGCCAGCACGCCCGGCGTCCGGGCGATGGCGTAATTCACCGACAGGCGCAACCAGCCGTCCAAATCTTCCAGGCGCAACCGCTCATCGAAACCGCCGATGGACAGAAACGCCTCGCGGCGCAGCGCCACAGTCGGATTGGCGATGTCATTGTGACTAATCAGCCACAAATAGGCGTGATGATCGGGGCCGGGCGCGGGCCGGTTGCGCGTCGCCGAGGACAACACCCGCCCCTCGGCGTCGATGAAATCCACATCCGAATAAACCAGAGCCAGACACGGCTCGTTCCAGGCGGCAATCGCTTGCTGCTGACGCAGAATCTTGTCGGGATACAGCCGGTCGTCGGAACCGAGCAGATGCGCCCATTCACCCTGGCAGGCGGCAATGGCGCGGTTGGAGGCGGCGCTGACGCCCCGGTTCGGCTGATGCAGGATGGTCAGGCGCTCAAAACGCCCGGCGTGGGCGGCGGCGAAGCGTTCGGCGACCGCCAGCGTGTCATCGGTGGAGCCGTCATCGACGATCACCAGCTCCAGACGCGGATAAGTCTGCGCCCGCACCGATTGCAGACAGTCGTTGAGAAAGGCGGCGTGGTTGTACGCGGGCACCGCCACGCTGACCAGCGGCAGGTTCATCAGGCGCTACTTTTCCGCCAGCAGGAAATACTGCACGGCCAGAAATTCGCCAAGCAGGCGATGGGGAAACCACCAGCGACGGTATTTGCGCTTGATGAACGGGGCGATGGCGACGATCCGCCAGCCGGCCTGAGCAAGCGCGTCCCGAATGCTGGCGCGGGTGAAAAAATGCAGGTGGGTGCGATCCAGAATCCCGGCGTCGGCGTAAGCGAAGCGCCCCTGAAACAGCAGGGGGAACACGACGCTTTTATGCCGCACATTCGGCACGCTCAACAGCAGCCGCGCTCCGGGGCGCATCCGCTGCTGCAATTCCGCCAGCGCCCGCCACGGATCGACCAGATGCTCCAGCACATCGGCCATGACCACCAAGTCATAATCCGGCCAAGCGACTTGCTCCAGACTGGCCTCGAACGGGATATTCCAGACCTGATGCAGTAAGTCAGCCGCCTGCGCCGCCGCCTGTACATTCGGTTCCACGCCATCGCAACGCTCGGTCAACCCGGTATTCAGCAATCGCTGACCCAGCCGACCATTAGCGCAACCGATGTCCAGCGCGACCCGATGACAACCATAAGGGCGCAGAAACTCGGCCAGTTCCTGCCGGTCGGCGCTGAAGTAAGCGGAACTCACCGGCTCACCATCCGATTTGGTTCAGCCAGGCGTTCAGACATTGCCGCCCCCGCGCTTCGGCATCCGCCGCATATTCAGCGGTCTGCTCCCGCAGCAGCGGCACACTCAGTCCCGGTGTCCCGGCGATTTCGCAGGCATGACCGATGAACCAGCGTTCCAGACCGCGTGCGCTGGTTTCGATATGAAATTGCAGGGCCAGCGCCTGAGTGCCCCAGGCAAAGGCTTGATGCGGATAGAGATCAGTGGAAGCCAGCAGTGTTGCGCCCTCCGGCAGATCGAAGGTGTCGCCATGCCAGTGCAGCACGGATGCGCCCTCGGCGAACGTCGCCAGCGCACTGAGCCGCCCGGCCTCGGTCAACTGCACCGGTTTCCAGCCGATTTCCTTGCGCCCGCCCGGATAGACCCGCGCTCCCAAGGCTCGCGCCATTAACTGCGCACCCAGACACACGCCCAACGTCGGCCTTCCGGCGTCCAACCGGGTCCGCAACAACCGCAATTCCTCGTTGAGGAACGGATACGCGGCTTCTTCGTAAGCGCCAATCGGGCCGCCCAGCACAACCCATACATCGTCCGCTAATGGGTCCAACGCCGTGAGATCATCCTGACCGGCGTCGAGATAGCGAATCGCCCCGCCGCGTTCGATCAGCGCCGGGGCGAAATGGTCCAAGTCTTCAAAAGCGACATGGCGTAGAACGCATACGGTCTTCATTACGGTTGCTTGCGCGTGGCTTCGGGTTGATAGGTGACTTCCAGCACGCGCAGCGTCATTTTCCGCCCGCCCGGCAGCGGCCATTCGATAGACTGGCCGACCGACAAGCCGAGCAGGGCGCTGCCAACCGGGGCCAACACCGACACCGTGCCGTGGGTCATCAGCGTATCGTCGGGATAAACCAGGGTCAGTTCAAATTCCTTGCCGTTGAGTTCATCGACAAACCGCGCCGTTGAATTCATGGTGATGACATCGGGCGGAATCGCATCCGAGGCCACCACCTCGGCCCGATCCAGCTCGTGGCGCAAGGCGTCAAGCCCCGGCGTATGCAGGGGCGATACGGAATCCAGCAGCCGTTCCAGACGATCCAGATCGGCGCTGGTGAGAATAATCGGGGGTTCCTGTGACATGGGGATTCAGGCTCTCGCAAAAATCAGGCAAAAGTGGAAAAAAACCGATCAGCCGCTTTGGCTGACTGCGGCGTTCAGTCGGCGATCCCGCCAACAGCGCCTTTTTATCCGGGAAGAATATCAAGCGCCACCCGCAGGCGCTATCCCACGATAAACCGCAACTTTAAATACGCAGATTGGCAAAATCGCATTGCATCCTGAGAAATTCGCTCCGCTAAAATAGCGCGGCCTATTCCGGCTGGGCGAGTCCGCACAGGAGCCGGGAAATCTCGAATAGCGCCGCAGCAAAATTAGAGGTAACATAATGAAAATACAAATAATTCCATATTGATCATCCCCAATTTCAGCGTTTCAGCAGGCGGGGAACGCAAATTCAATGAAAAAATTATTATAAATCAAACAGATAAACTAAAAATCCCGTGAAAAATCTCATCCTTCTCGTTGGCCTGCTGGGTTTACTGCCGACGGCGGCTTGCGCCGATCCGCCAACCCGCCCGGTCTGTCTGTATGTCTCCTCCTACCACCCCGGTTATCACTGGAACGATGGCGTCGAAGCCGGCCTGATGAAAAATCTCGGCCAGGCTTGCGAACTGAAGCGCTTCTACATGGATACGCTGCGCAACAAAGCGCCGGAATTTGCCGCCGCCCAAGGCGCTGAAGCGAAAAAACTAATCGACGCGCTGCACCCGGATGTGGTGATCGCCTGCGATGATCCGGCCTCGAAATATCTGGTGATGCCGTATCTGAAAAACGCCGCGATCCCGGTGGTATTTTGCGGGGTCAATTGGAGCGTCGAGCCTTACGGCTATCCCTACCGCAATGTCACCGGCATGATCGAAGTCACGCCCCTTCAGCCGTTGTTGCAGGAAGCCCGCGCCATGCTGCCCAACGCCCGCCAACTGGCTTTTTTGACAGCCGACGTACTCACCCAGCGCAAGGAAGCCGAACAGCTCAAAAAAGTGGCGGCAGACAACGGCTTCATCCTGAGCGCGCAATTCGTCAGCGATCTTCAAGCCTGGCGCAAGGGATTCGATCAGGCGCAAAACGCCGATCTGGTGATTCTCGGCAACCCGACCGGAATCAGCGGTTGGGACGAAGCCGTGGCCCGCCAGTTTCTTCAGGAGCATACGCGCCGGCTGACCCTCAGTTTTGGCGTGGTGATGAGCCGCCTAGTGGTCTTTGCCATGACCAATGTCCCTGAAGAACAGGGCGAATGGTCCGCGGAGCTGGCCCGGCTGATCCTGAGCGGTGAAGCGCCAGCCAACTTGCCGATCACCGCCAACCGGCGCTGGCAGATGTTCGTCAACCTGGACTTGGCCGGCAAGGTCGGGGTCCGCGTGCCGGAGCGCATCCTGCAACACGCTGAAGTTCGTCATGGAAGACGAACGACCCCGCCGGTTGAAGAAGGCGTTGCGTAGGGTCTTGGACTCGCCCGCCTCG
>JBDHRB010000204.1:0-5200 GCA_039807355.1 Candidatus Competibacteraceae bacterium | reverse complement strand
CTGGGCGAGGACGCCGACCCGGAAACCCTGCGCTTCCAGCAACCGGCCAATGATGGCCATGCCGAAACTGGGATGATCGACGTAGGCGTCGCCGGTGACGATGATGACATCGCAGGAATCCCAGCCCAGCGCATCCATTTCGGCGCGGGACATCGGTAGAAATGGCGCTGTACCAAAGCGGGCGGCCCAGTGCTTGCGGTAGGAAAACAGGGGAGTAGCGGCGGACATACGATTCCAGGCGGTGCGGGGCGGAAAGGGCGGCAATAACCGAATGCATTTTAACAGACCGTTGAATCAGCGATTCATTCGCAAAACTTTCAGGATATGTTTCTGGAAATCTTCACCTTTTCCCTAATTACTCTGGCGATAGGCGGCGGATTGTGCCAATCTTCGCGCCGGTTTTCCGCACTGAGCAACCGATTGCCGTCATGTCGAATTTAACTGCTTCTCCCGCCTTAGCCGGCGCAATCCCGCCGACGCGCCTGATCGCCTACAGCGTGGCGCTGGCCGCGCTGGCGGTCGCCCTGGCCCCGATCAGTATTCCAATCGGTATCGCCAAAGTCTCGCCGTTTCAACATTTCATCAATGTCATCGCCGGGGCGCTGGTCGGTCCGTGGTGGGGGCTGGCGGTGGCGCTGGTGACTTCCTTGATACGCAATGCGCTGGGACTGGGTACGCCGCTGGCGTTTCCGGGCAGCGTCTTTGGCGTGGTGCTGGCCGGTCTGGCGTTTCGCTACACCCGCAATATTTACTTCACTGCCTTGGGCGAAATCATCGGCACCGGATTGATCGGCGCGACGGTCGGGGCCTTGCTGGTTGCGCCCTACCTGATGGGTCGGGACATCGCCCTGACCGTGCTGATTCTGCCGTTCCTGCTGTCCGCGCTGGCTGGCGCAGTGCTGGGCGTGTTTGGGCTGCGCGTATTGCGCCAACTCGGTTACTTGCGTTAAGCGGCGATGGCTGAACCGCTGATCGTCTGCCGCAATCTCAGTTATCGCTATCCCATCACTGAACAGCCGGTTTTGCGCGACCTGTCGTTCCGCATCGAACCGGGTGAATTTGTGCTGTTGGCCGGGGCCAGCGGTTCCGGTAAATCCACCCTGTGCCGGCTGTTGAATGGCCTGATTCCGCATCTGCACGGCGGCGAACTGTCGGGGCAACTCAGCGTCGCTGGCGCGGAGCCGCGCATCACCCCGCCCCATCGGTTGAGCCAGCAGGTCGGGCTGGTGCTGCAACGACCCGATGCCCAGTGCCTGGCGGCCAGCGTAGACCGGGACATCGCCTTCGGCCCGGCCTGTCAAGGTTTGACGCGGGCGGCAATCGCCGAGCGCACCGAGGCGGCGGCGCAGCTTCTGGACATCACCCATCTGTTGCCACGTTCGCCACACGCCTTATCCTGCGGCGAACAGCAGCGGGTGGCCTTGGCCGGAGTGAGCGCGATGCAGCCGAAACTGCTGGCGCTGGATGAACCGTTCGCCTTTCTCGATGCGCCCGGCGCGGCGCAACTGCGTCAGGTATTGCGCCGCCTGCATCAGGCCGGTTTCACCCTGATCGTCGCCGAGCATCGTCTGGAAGAAGTGATCGACCTGGCCGAACGGATGCTGGTTCTGCATCAGGGGCGGCAGGTTGCTGACGGCGCTCCAGAGCGGGTGATTGCCGGCGAGCTGGCCGCCTGGGGTCTGGAGCGCCCTGATCGGTATTCCTGCTCGCCCCGCAATCGCGCTGCGCCGCTCGGCCCGGCGGTGCTTGCCTGGGAGCAGGTCGGCTGTGAACGCGCCGGTCAAACCGTGCTGGACCAGGTTAATCTGTCCATTCATCCCAGTGAAATCGTGGCGCTGTTCGGGGCGAATGGCGCGGGGAAAACCACCCTGCTGCGCCATGGCAACGGGCTGTTACGCGCCCAGCGCGGCGCAGTGCGGGTATTGGGCCAAGTGATTGAGCGTCGCCCGGTCGCTGAACTGGCCGGCATAGTGGGATTGGTCATGCAGCAGCCGGCGCACATGCTGTTCGCCCCAACCGTGCGTGCGGAACTGGCCGCCGGGCCGCGTGCGCTGGGTCGCCATGATCCGGCCTGGTGCGAACAACTGAGCGAACGCTTCGGCCTGACCGCGTTGCTGGATCGGCCTCCGCAGACCCTCAGCGCCGGTGAACAGCGCCGCTTGGCGATAGCTGCTGTATTGGCGTCCCGACCCAAGGTATTGCTGCTCGATGAGCCGACCGCCGGACAGGATGCGCCAGCTCGCGCCGCATTGCGGGCGCTGCTGACTGAATGCGCGGCGGAAGGCATCGCCATCCTGATTGCCACCCATGACCGACACTGGGCCAATTCCTTGTGTCATCGCCGGGTGTTGCTGACCGGGGGGCGAATTGATGACGCACTCGACCCCGACCTGCTGTGGAGCGCCTCACCCCCGCCGAACCCGGCAACGCTGCATCGAATTTCGCCCTGGGTCGCGGAGAAAGCTCAAGGGCGCTTTGATCCCCGCGCCCAACTGGTCGTCTACCTGATCTATTGCGGACTGATTCTGCTGACGCTGCAACCGCTGCACTTGTTGCCGTTATTCGCTGCGCCGTTGCTGGGCGTAGCGGTGCAGCGCGACTGGGCGGAATGGCGGCGGGTGATCGGCTTGCTTTGGCCGACCCTGCTGCTGTTTGCGGTGCTGGTTGGACTGAGCAGCGGCCTTGAAGCAGCGGCGGGCGCGGCGTTGCGCTTGTTGGCGCTGGTGACCGCCAGCGTACTGTTTTTTGCCCGCACCCCGCCGGAGGCTTTGGGCGAAGCGTTGTTGACCAGTGGTCTGTCGCCACGGGCGGCGTTCCTGCTGGAAGGAACCTTGCGATTTGCGCCAACCATGGCGGCATTGGCCCGCGAAGTGCGCGAAGCGCAGGAAAGCCGGGGTCTGCGTTTAGACGGGATTTATTTGCTGCGCAACGGCATGATTCTACTGGGGCCGCTGCTGGTCAGCGTGATGCGTTTCGCCGACGACCTGGCCGAAGCCTTGGAAGCGCGGGGGTTTGGCGGACCGACCCGCACGCCATTGGCGGATTACCGATTACGGGCGCGGGATTGGGGATTGATGCTGCTGGCGGTCGCCGGCAGTATCGCGGCGGCGGCGCTGCTGGCGTTTTGAGATCGCATATAACAAGTTGTACGAGAGATGATAATACACTTTGCCTATACAGTTTGTAGAATATTTAAATACCAATCAGGTTTTTCAAAATCGCTTTCCTCAATTCAGCAATTTTAGGTATTTTATTAAAAATCTCATACAGTCTCTCAACAGTTGTGTGAAGCTTTTTGCACAGCTCTGTCCATTAACGGAAATGGAGGTTGATAATGATGTACGAAAACATTTCCGACTTGCTCAAACAAATCGCCTTGGGCGAAGACTCTGTTCTTGAACTTAAGGCGGTGGAATTCAGCGACAACAAAGTGACCGGACCGCATAAAAATGGAATGGCGGATGAACTGGCAGCCATGGCGAATACGGTATCTGGCGTCATTGTTCTGGGGGTTGACGACAAGAGCAGAGAAATTATTGGAATACCTCTGGAGAAGTTGGACATCGTGGAAAGCTGGCTTCGTTCCATATGCAACGATTCCATTGATCCCCCTCTGGATTGCGTGATCCGCAAACTTATTGCGCCCGATCCGCGAGGTGGTGAAAAAACCATACTGCGAATCGATGTGCCGCGCAGTTTGTTTGTCCATAAAAGCCCTAATGGCTATTTCCGCCGTATCGGGAGTTCCAGGCGGGAGATGAAACCGGATTTATTAGCGCGGTTGTTCCAGCAACGCAGTCAGGCGCGACTCATTCGCTTCGATGAACAAACCGTTCCGGGCACCTCGCTCAATGATCTAAACCCCAAGTTGTGGGGCCGATTCAGGACGGTCATCTCGCCAAAGGCCGATCAGGAATTTCTCGAAAAATTGAAACTGGTCGCCAAGGACGAAAACGGTGCCATGCAGGCAACGGTCAGCGGCATCCTCATGGCCGCGGACACACCGGAATCTTTTATGTCCAGCGCCTTTATTCAGGCGGTTTGTTATCGCGGCACCGAGCGCAACGCCGCCTATCAACTGGACGCCAAGGACATCACGGGACCGCTGGATGTTCAGATTCGGGATGCCTGCAAGTTTGTGGAGCGAAACATGCGGGTCTTTGCCATCAAAGCGCCTCATCGGATTGAAACACCGCAGTTTTCCATGAATGCGGTATTCGAGGCGGTAGTCAACGCGGTCGCCCATCGGGATTACTCGATTTACGGCTCGAAGATTCGCCTGCACCTGTTTTCGGATCGACTGGAGATTTTCTCGCCCGGCGCGATCCCCAACACCATGACTATTGAGAGCATTTCAGAACGGCAATCAGCACGAAACGAATTGATCAGTTCCTTGCTGGCGCGTTGCCCGATGAATGTGGACGCTATCGGCAGCCAGCGGAACTTCATCATGGACAAGCGCGGTGAGGGAGTGCCGATTATTATCACTGAAAGTGAGAAGCTGTCTGGAAAGAGACCGGAATACCTGCTGATCGATGATGCCGAGCTGAAACTGACGATTTTTGCGGCGCAGCCACCTCATACTGAGGATTAACTTGGCGAATAGAGTCACCTTGAAAATACAGCGCCCTTTATGAAACCGGATGTGCTTTTTTATCGATGCGCGGTCTTCTGGATTTTGAGAGCGGGCGCGCCGTAAAGGCATCGCCCTCTGGGCTAAAGTCTCTTGACGACACGATCCCGCAATTCAGCAAAATCGCTGCAAGCTCAATCCTTGGCTCACACATTAAACCGGAAATGCATGACATCGCCTTCCTGGACGATGTACTCCTTGCCTTCCAGCCGCCATTTGCCGGCTTCGCGGGCACCGGCTTCGCCATTGCCGGCGATATAGTCAGCGTAGGCGATCACCTCGGCGCGAATGAAGCCGCGTTCAAAATCGCTGTGAATCACCCCCGCCGCCTGCGGCGCAGTCGCGCCCATTCGCACCGTCCAGGCGCGCACTTCCTTGGGGCCGGCGGTGAAATAGGTTTGCAGACCTAACAGTTGATAGGCGGCGTGAATCACCCGATCCAGCCCCGGCTCGGCCAGCCCGTAATCGGCTAGAAATTCCGCTTTATCCGCGTCATCCAGTTCGGCTAATTCCGCTTCAATCGCCGCGCACACCGGCAACACTTCCGCGCCTTCCCGAATGGCGATG
>JBDHRB010000203.1:0-5214 GCA_039807355.1 Candidatus Competibacteraceae bacterium | reverse complement strand
GGGCGTCTGGCGCAGCAACTCAGCGGGACCCTCGATCAACTGGAGGAAATCACCTCAAGTATTCGGCGCTGATCTTCTGCAACAAGGCGCGGGCCGGGCCTTGCAAAAACGGCGCAACCAGCGACAGCACCTGATACACGCCCAGCGCCAGATGATCGTTGTCATCGGCGGCGGCGCTGACGCGGATGTTTTGAAAGTTCAGCCAATAAGTAGCGACCACCGCGATATTCCGGGCCAGCGCCGCGATATCGTCGGGGGTGGCCTGCATCACCCCGGCCTCGACCAGACCCTGGCAAATCGCGGCGGCGGTATTCACCTTGCGCTCGATGATCCGCCGGAAGTGCGTGCGCAATTTTTTATTGCGACTCAAAATATTATCCAAATCCCGGTAGAGAAACCGATATTCCCAGATATTCTCAAACACCAGGTGCAAGTACAGCCACATATCTTCCATATTCGGCGCCCGGCGCTCCGGGACTTGCAGGGCCGCATCCATGCGCCGCTCGAACTGCTGGAACAACAACCAGATGATGTCGTCCTTATTGCGGAAGTGGTAGTACAAATTGCCCGGACTGATGTCCAGTTCGTCGGCGATGTGGTTGGTGGTGATGCGCGGTTCGCCGCACTCATTGAACAGTTGCAGGCTGGCCTGCAAAATGCGGTCGCGGGTTTTCATCGGCGCAGGTTCGGCGGGCGGCATCACAATATGGCGTCAGTTAGGGGCTTGCCCCAAGTGTGGTGGAAACCGGGCGGTTTTCCACTGGGAAGCCGGCCCTGACGAAAAAACCTATTCCTGAGGAGGAGCAGTCACTGTGGAAAAAATCTGGCTGAACGAATATCCGGCGGGCGTCCCGGCTGAGATTGACCTGAACGAGTTCGCCTCGCTCAAGGATATTCTGGAAAAGAGCTGCCAGCGCTTCGCCGATCTGCCGGCCTACTCGAACATGGGCGTAACCTTGCGCTATCGGGATATTGACCGCCTCAGCCGCAATTTTGGCGCGTGGCTGCAAGCGCAGGGTCTGCGCAAGGGCGACCGGCTGGCGATCATGATGCCGAATGTCCTGCAATATCCGGTGGCGCTGTTTGGCGCATTGCGCACCGGCCTGACCGTGGTCAACGTCAATCCGCTGTATACGCCGCGTGAGCTGGAGCATCAACTGAGCGACTCCGGGGCGACCGCTATCGTCATCATCGAGAATTTCGCCCACACCTTGCAGGACGTGCTGACGAAAACCCCGGTCAAGACCGTCATCACCACCGAGCTGGGCGATCTGTTTCCCTGGCCGAAGCGGCTGCTGGTCAATTTTGTGGTCAAGTCGGTGAAAAAGATGGTGCCGGCCTGGAACATTCCCGGCGCGATTCCTTTCCGCCAGGTGTTGCGCGAAGGTGCGCAGAAAACCCTGAGCGACATCCCGCTGACCCACGACGATCTGGCGTTCCTGCAATACACCGGCGGCACCACCGGGGTGTCCAAGGGCGCGATGCTCACCCACGGCAATCTGGTGGCCAACCTGCAACAGGCTTCGGCCTGGCTGAGTTCCGTATCCAGTCCGGGCGAAGAAACCATCATCACCGCCCTGCCGCTCTATCACATTTTCTCGCTGACGGTGAACAGCCTGACCTTCATGAAGGCGGGTGGACACAACATCCTGATTACCAATCCCCGCGACATGCCCGGCTTCGTCAAGGAACTGGGCAAGGTCAAATTCACCGCCATTTCCGGGGTGAATACGTTGTTCAACGGCCTGTTGCACACGCCCGGCTTTGACCGGCTGGATTTCAGCGCCCTCAAGTTGAGCGTGGCCGGCGGCATGGCGGCGCAGCGGGCGGTGGCCGAGCGCTGGAAGCAGGTCACCGGGACATCGCTGATCGAGGGCTACGGCCTGACCGAAACGTCGCCGCTGGCGTCCTGCAATCCGCTGACCTTGCCGGAATACAACGGCAGCATCGGCCTGCCGCTGCCTTCCACCGAACTGTCGATCCGCGATGATGAAGGGCGGGAACAGGGCGTCGGGCCAGATCAAGTCGGCGAGATTTGCCTGCGCGGGCCGCAGGTGATGCGCGGCTATTGGCAGCGCCCGGAAGAAACCGCCCAGGTGATGAGCGCCGACGGTTTTCTGCGCACCGGCGACATGGGCTACATCGACGAGCGCGGCTATGTGCGGATCGTCGACCGCAAGAAGGACATGATTCTGGTGTCCGGCTTCAATGTCTATCCGAATGAGGTTGAAGATGTGGTGGTCCATCACCCCGGCGTGCTGGAAGCGGCGGCGGTCGGTATTCCCGATGAGAAGTCCGGCGAAGCGGTCAAGATCGTGGTGGTGAAAAAAGACCCGGCGCTGACCGCCGAGGCGCTGATCGCCCACTGCCGCGAGCATCTGACCAGCTATAAAGTGCCGCGCCATGTCGAATTTCGCGCCGAACTGCCCAAGACCAATGTCGGCAAGATTCTGCGGCGGATGTTGCGCTAATCTTACGCTCCTCTCCCGCTGTCGGGAGGGGAGCTAGTTCAGGCCGCTGCCGCAACCGGGTGATGGAGGGTTTTTTCCAGCCAGTCCAGCAGCCGGTCGGCGGCCTCGCGCCAATTCATCTCCAACATCATCGCGTGCGCCATGCCGGGAATAATATCGGCCTCGGTGCGGTAGAAGCGGGCGGTTTCCCGCACCATCGCCGGCGAAACGAACACGTCGTTTTGCGCACCCATCACCAGCAGCGGCAGCCACAACTGACCGGTCTTCAAGCGCAGCGGGTTAAACCACATCATGTCCATCGCCACCATCTGCGATTCCGCCTGCACCAAGGCGAAATATTCTTCCAGCTTTGCGGTCGGCGTCTCTTTTGAAAACAGCAGGCGCTGCATCATCTCCACCGAGCCATAACTGGGGCCGAGCATGGCGAAGGTCGCCATCTGCTGAAACAGAATCGGGTGGCGCATCGCCATGTGCAGATTGGTCGGCAACAACCCTTGGGGCGGCACCGAAGCCATCAGCGCCATGCCGGCGATTCCAGCGTGGTCTTCCAGATATTTCTGAATCACCATCCCGCCCATCGAATGGCCGATCAACAGCGGCGGATGCGGCAGGGTCTGCACCGCTTCAGCCAGATCAATCACATAATCCGCCAGCCGCCAGCTGTGCAGCCGGTCATGGCCCTCGCTCAAGCCGTGGCCGCGCAGACTGACGGCGTGCGCTTCATAACCGTGCTGGGCGAAATAAGGCAGGAAGTTCACGTCCCAGATCCGGGCGTCCGAAAATGAACCGTGTACAAACAACAGCGGCGTTGATTTCGGGGTGGTTTCAGGATAGCGGCTGATCAACTCCAGTTTCATGGCGGCGACATCCGGTTTTGGAAAAATTGCGCCGATTTTAATCAATCGTCGTCGCCGCCGCTTGGCGGGACTGGTTGCCGCCACGGTTTTTTGCCGAAACCGGCTATGACCACATCGGGTAATGCTTGCGCAGATACTGCTGTTCGGCCAGCAGGATGTTGAAGGGAATTTCCTGATGGAGATAAAGCGCAATCTCTCGCTCGTCAGCGCGCACAATCGTTCCCTGAATGGCGATCTTCGTACCGCGCCGGAACTGCAACAAGCCGCGCACCGGATCGTATAAACGGCGTACAAACGGTTCGCCGGAGGCATAGCGCAGCCCGCGTCCGGAAACATCCAGAATCGTATAGGCTTTATTTGCTTCGAGAAACAGCGAAGGGCGCTCCGGGATCGGATAGCGAATGCGGTGAAATTCGCGCCGCTCCGCGCCAACAGGCGTTTGTTCAGGCGTATTCAAGGCGTTTTCCCTGGTGGTGTCATCAACCGCACTGTTTCAAATGCGTCAATGTTGTATTGAATAGTTTAGCCTGCGCCGGGATGGGCGGGAAAGTCCATATCCTCATTTACCGAAGCCCTGCGCGAATTTATAATGATTGGTTTCACGATGATTTCCGTCTTGAGGCCCCGCCCATGCGTATTATTCAAGAAGCCCTGACTTTTGATGACGTCCTGCTGCTCCCCGCCTATTCCGAGGTGCTGCCGAAGGAGGTCAGCCTCAAGACTCAACTCACCCGCGCTATCACCCTGAACATTCCGCTGGTGTCTGCGGCCATGGATACCGTGACCGAATCGCGGCTGGCGATTGCGTTAGCCCAAGAGGGCGGCATCGGCATTATCCATAAAAACATGCCGGTTGAAAAACAGGCCCAGGAAGTGCGCCGGGTCAAAAAATACGAAAGCGGCGTGATCAGCGATCCGATTGTCACCCATCCCGATGTCAGCATTCGGGACGTGCTGGCGCTGACCCGCGCCCATCATATTTCCGGGGTGCCGGTGGTGGATGGCGAAGATTTGGTCGGCATCGTCACCAGCCGCGACCTGCGCTTTGAACACCAGATGGATGCTCCGGTCAGCGCGATCATGACCCCCAAGGATCGCCTGGTGACGGTGCGCGAAGGGGCCAGCCGCGAACAAGCGGTGGCCTTGCTGCATCGGCATCGCATTGAAAAAGTGCTGGTGGTCAATGAGCGCTTCGAGCTGCGCGGCATGATCACGGTCAAGGATATCCAGAAATCCAGCGACTTCCCGCTGGCCTGCAAGGATGGATGGGGCCGATTGCGGGTCGGCGCGGCGGTCGGCGCAGGCGGCGACACTGAAGAGCGGGTGGCCGCCCTGGTCGGCGCCGGAGTAGACGTGGTGGTGGTGGACACGGCGCATGGCCATTCCCACAACGTGCTGAACCGGGTGCGCTGGATCAAGACCCATTACCCTGAGGTGCAGGTGATCGGCGGCAATATCGCCACCGCCGCCGCCGCCCGCGATCTGGTCGAAGCCGGCGCCGATGCGGTCAAAGTCGGGATTGGGCCGGGGTCGATCTGCACCACCCGCATCATCGCCGGGGTCGGGGTTCCGCAAATTAGCGCCGTCGCCAATGTCGCTGAGGCGCTGCGCGAATGCGACACGCCGGTGATCGCCGATGGCGGCGTGCGCTATTCCGGCGATCTGGCCAAGGCGATTGCCGCCGGCGCCCATGCGGTGATGATCGGCAGTCTGTTCGCCGGCACGGAAGAAGCGCCCGGCGAAGTGGAGCTGTATCAGGGCCGTTCCTACAAATCTTATCGGGGTATGGGTTCGCTGGGGGCGATGACCCAGCAGCACGGCTCCAGCGACCGCTATTTTCAGGAAGGCAGCGCGGTGGAGAAGCTGGTGCCGGAAGGCATCGAGGG
>JBDHRB010000202.1:0-5221 GCA_039807355.1 Candidatus Competibacteraceae bacterium | reverse complement strand
CGCGCAACTGCGCCGCCGTCCGATCCTGCTTGGCGACTTCGACCTGAATTTCCGCCCGCACCAGTTCCGGCTGCTGTTCAGCGGTGGCCCGGGCCTTTTCGGTTCTGATCCGCTCCTCCTGGGCCTGCTGTTCCTTCTGGAAAGTGGCGATCATCTGCTGGGCCAGTTGTTCGCGCTTGCGGGCCAGCAACAATTCCGGCGGCAACGCCGGATCGCCAAAGCGCACCTCGCGGATCGACACCCCAGCGTTACGCGCTTCGGGAATCAGCGCCTCCAGCACCGCTTCTTCCAGTTGCGGACGCTTATCCTGCAAATCCAGCACCCGCCGCACACTGTGCAAACCGTCCTCCGCTTGACCCGGCGCCAAAGCGACATACGAACCCGTGACGTTGCGGACAATGCTGCGCACCGTCGGGGTCATGACTTTATCCTCAACTGCCTGCAAATCACCCACGGAGGCGACCACGAACGGCGCGTCTTCCGGGGTAACCTGGGCCAGCACGCGCAAATCCTGGGGGATTTCCCAACCCTCGACCCGCAGCAGCACCGCGACATCGGCGGCGTTCTGCGGAGTCACCACTTCTTCACGCTCTGCGGTCTGTTCAATCTGTCCGTTCTGATTCAGGGTCAGGTTGATGCGCCGCCGCACATAGCCGCCCTGATATTGCCAGGTCTGGATGCGGGTATCGACCAGCGCCACCTCATAGGCGCGCTTGTTCAGATAGTAAGTGCCGGGCAGCAGCGGCTCGTTCCACACCCCGCGACAGCCTTTGGCGACCAGCGGCACCGACAGCTTTTCGGTGCGCTGATCGCGGATCGGCTGGCAAGCGGCGTCTGGCTGCTCCTGGACGTTGGCCTTGATGACCGCGACAAAGCCCGCCGGCACCGACGTGGCGCGGAAGGCATCGCCCTTGGTCTGCACCTCGAACAGGTACTGATTGAGTCGATAACGCCCTGGTTTAAGCACGGTCAACTGCGGCCCTTTCTGACCCTTGCCCTCAGTCAGGAAATAGCGGGCGTCGAGCATCCGTTGTTCATCACCCCAGGCGTCGGCGAGAAATTGATTGGAGCGCAGCGGCAGGCCGTCGCGGGCCACCAGATAGCCGTACTGGCCTTCCGGTACTTCGGTGACCGGCAACTGCTCAACATCGTAGAGAATGTTCAGCAGCGGCTTGAAGTTAAAGCCGGGGCCGAGGATTTCCGCCTGAGGGCCGGCCTCGCCGTTCATGGCGAGGATATGGCCGGGCGGCAGCTTGCTGGCCCCATAAATCAATTTGAGATGGCCGACCTTGTCCTGATCGACAATCACGAACGAGGTTGCCAGCACCATAAACACCGCCGCCAGCGCCAGGGTGATGCGGACGCTGGCGCGCAGCCAGCCGAATTTTTCTGGAATAAAACGCGGCGCGAAGGCAGCGCCGAGTCCAAACAGGATGATCAGGATTAACAAGGTCATGGCTCATCCTCCTGACGGCTGGAGCGCCAGGTTAAAGAGTGTGCGGGAAGGTCAGCCGGGCAGCAGCACCGTCGAGCCGGTGGTTTTGCGCGCCTCCAGGTCCCGGTGCGCTTGTGCGGCTTCCGCCAGCGGGTAGGTCTGCCGCACTTCAATTTTCACCGCGCCAATGGCGACCACATCAAACAGATCGGCGGCGCTGGTCAGCAGGTCGCGCCGTTGCGCGATGTAATGCATCAGCGTGGGCCGGGTCAGGAACAGCGAGCCTTTGGCGGAGAGCAGCCCCGGTTCAAAGGCCGGAACCGGGCCGGAAGCGTTGCCGAAACTGACCATCATTCCCAGTGGGCGCAGGCAATCCAGCGATCCCATGAAGGTGTCTTTGCCCACCGAATCGTAGACCACCGCGACGCCCTGACCCTCGGTAATCTCGCGGACCCGCTCGGTGAAATTCTCGCGGGTGTAAACAATGACATGGTGGCAGCCGTGGGCGCGGGCGATTTCGGCTTTTTCATCACTGCCGACCGTGCCGATCACCCGCGCCCCCAGTTGCCGCGCCCACTGGCTGACGATCAGTCCCACTCCGCCCGCTGCGGCGTGCAATAAAAGGGTATCGCCGGGTTGCACGCGGTAGGTGCGCCGCAGCAGATAGTGAGCGGTCATGCCCTGCAACATCATCGCGGCGGCGGTTTGATCGTCAATCGCGTCGGGCAGCGCCACCACTTCGGCATACGCGCCGACCGGCGGGCTGGCGTAGGCCCCCCGGTCGCCGACCTTGAATTCGGTTACGCCTTCCCCGACCGCCTCAACCTGGCCCGCGCCTTCCATGCCCAGCGTCCAGGGCAGCGCCGGCAGCGGATACAGGCCGGTGCGGTGGTAAACGTCGATATAGTTCAGGCCGATGGCGGTTTGGCGGATGCGCAGTTGACCGGGGCCGGGATCGCCGACCTCGACTTCCTCCCAGCGCAATACTTCGGCAGCGCCGTATTCATGGATGCGAATGGCTTTGGGCATGGCCTGTCTCCTCAAAAGTAGGGAACCATCGGTTAGTTATAGCTCAAGGAAAGCGGCCAATAACCGCGCCTAGCCGATCCAGCGCCGGGCGTTGCGAAACAGGCGCAACCACGGTCCGTCTTCGCCCCAGCCATTGGGCCGCCAGGAATATTGCACGCTGCGAAACACCCGCTCTGGATGCGGCATTAGAATGGTGAAGCGTCCATCGCGGTTGCAAAAGCCGGTCATTCCGCCCGGCGAGCCGTTGGGATTGGCCGGGTAACGCTCCGTCGGCTGCCCAGCATGATCGACGAAGCGCAGTGCGACCATTCCTGCGGCCAGCGCCGCGTCGGGGCCGCGATCACCGGCAAATTCCGCCCGACCTTCGCCATGAGCAACGGCGATGGGCAAGCGCGAGCCTTCCATGCCGTGCAGGAACAGCGACGGTGACGGCAATACCTCGACCAGACTCAGTCGCGCCTCGAACTGTTCAACCCGGTTGCGAACAAAGCGCGGCCAGAGTTCAGCGCCAGGGATCAGTTCATGCAGATTGGAGAGCATCTGACAGCCGTTGCACACGCCCAGCCCGAAGCGGTCCGGGCGGGCGAAAAAGGCGGCGAATTCGTCGCGGGCGCGGGCGTTGAACAGGATTGACTTGGCCCAGCCTTCTCCAGCGCCCAGCACGTCGCCGTAGGAAAACCCGCCGCAGGCGACCAGGCCCTGAAAATCCGCCAGGCTGATCCGTCCGGCAATCAGGTCGCTCATGTGCACATCGACCGCCGCGAAACCGGCCCGATCAAAGGCGGCGGCCATTTCCACCTGACCGTTGACGCCCTGTTCGCGGAGAATAGCCACGCGGGGCCGAACCCCGTCGGTGATGAATGGGGCGGCGACATCCACGGCGGGATTGAAGGTTAAAGCAACGCTCAAGCCCGGATCGGTGGCGTCGCAGGCTGCCGCGAACGCCTCCCGTGCACAGTCGGGATGGTCGCGCAACGCCTGCATCCGATAGCTGGTTTCCGACCACCAGTGCCGCAATTCGGCGCGGCTGGCGGAAAACGCCACTTCGCCAGCGTGACAGAGCATCAGCCGGTCCCGGTCATTCAGAGCGCCGATCACATGGCTGCATTCGCCCAGACCAGCGGCGGCCAGTTTCAACAGCACGCGCTGCCGATCCAGCGCCCGCACCTGAATCACCGCGCCCAGTTCTTCGGTGAACAGCGCCGGCAGCAGTTCCTCGCCGAGATCGTCGAGCAACACCGTGACCCCGCAACCGCCGGCGAACATCATTTCCGCCAAGGTCGCTAATAATCCGCCATCGGAACGGTCGTGATAGGCCAGCAACCGGTTGGCGGCGCTGAGTTCCTGAATCACCGTGAAAAACGCCTTGAGATCCTCCGGCGCGTCCACATCCGGCGCGGCGTCGCCCAGGCGGTTATAAACCTGGGCCAGCGCCGAACCGCCGAGGCGATTTTTGCCGCGTCCCAGGTCGATCAGAATTAAATCGGTATCGCCGCGATCCGTGCGCAGTTGCGCGGTCAGGGTGCGGCGCACGTCTTGTACCGGCGCAAAGGCGGAGATCATCAGCGACAGCGGCGCAACCACGCTTTTCCGCTCGCCGCTGTCCTCCCAGACGGTTTTCATCGACAGCGAATCCTTGCCGACCGGAATGGCCATGCCCAGCGCAGGACACAGCTCCAGACCCACGGCTTGCACCGTATCGAACAGGCGGGCGTCTTCGTCGGGATGACCGGCTGCGGCCATCCAGTTGGCGGACAATTTGACATCGCCCAGCTTGTCAATGCGGGCGGCGGCGATATTGGTCAGCGCCTCGCCGACCGCCATGCGTCCCGAAGCCGGCGCGTCGAGCAGCGCCAGCGGGGTGCGTTCGCCCATGGCCATCGCTTCGCCGGTGTAGACATCGAAGCTGGTTGCGGTGACGGCGACATCGCTGACCGGAACCTGCCACGGCCCAACCATCTGATCGCGGCAGACCAGACCGGTCACGGTGCGGTCGCCGATAGTGATGAGGAAGGTCTTGTCGGCGACCGCCGGGAAACGCAAAACACGCGCTACAGCGTCGGCCAGTTCAATATCGGTCGCGCCAGCTTCCCAGCAATGGGCCGCGCTGGCGATCCGCGCCGCTTCCCGCACCATCTTTGGCGGCTTGCCGAACAACACGTCCATCGGCAAATCCACCGGGCGGTTGGCGAACTGCCGGTCGTTGAGGGTCAGATGCGGCGCTTCAGTGGCGACGCCGAGCAGCGCATACGGGCAACGCTCGCGCTCGCACAGCGCCTTGAAAGCCTCCAGGCTCTCGGCGGCAATCGCCAGCACGTAACGCTCCTGGGCCTCGTTGCACCAGATCTGCATCGGCGACATGCCCGGATCGTCGTTGGGAATCTCGCGCAATTCCGCCCGCCCCGACATCGTGAATCGACAAAATCGGATTCTGTTCACCCAGCGCGGTACAGCGGTCGATCACTTCCTGGGCGCGGCGTTGCATTTCCGGGTTGCCGCGCTGCACCGAGGCGAAATCCAGTTCCGCGTGGGAACTGCCCGCCGCCATGCTCGACGCCGCGCCGCCGCCCAGACCAATCAACATCGCCGGCCCGCCCAATACGACAATTGCGGTTCCCGGCGGCAAAGCGGCTTTGTGAACGTGCGGCTCGCGGACATTGCCCAGCCCGCCGGCGATCATGATTGGCTTGTGATAGCCGCGCCGTTGTCCGTCGGGATCGTCCTGCTCCAGAGTGCGGAAATAGCCGGCCAGATTGG
>JBDHRB010000201.1:0-5239 GCA_039807355.1 Candidatus Competibacteraceae bacterium | reverse complement strand
CTGGAAACCCGTGCGGTTGGAAAAGATTGGCGAATCCGCTTAACCGCCGGCTCGATGACCGCAGACCGCGAGATGAGCTTAACCGCTCGGCCTTTGCTGAAGTGAACAAACCCGTAACATTATATTCGGGGAATCAACCGATAATAACTATGGATGAAATTGGCATTGAACCCGCTTCAAGCGAAGATATTAGAGAAATTCTTGAGCTTCAGAAGCTTGCCTATCTGAGTGAAGCGCAAATCATTAACGATTTCACCATACCGCCGTTACATCAGACGATGCAGGAAATTCTATGCGAATTTAATCATCAGGTCTTTTTAAAAGCTGCTCTGGATAACAGAATTATTGGTTCAGTGAGAACCTACTTGGAAATGGGAACTGCCTATATTGGCAAATTGATTGTACACCCGAACTATCAGAATCTTGGCCTTGGTTCCAAGCTTTTATATGAAGCTGAAAAAAAATTCCCCGATGCGCAAAGATATGAATTGTTTACTGGTCAAAGCAGCGAAAAAAACCTGCATATCTACGCAAAGAGTGGCTATCGCGTTTTCAAAAACAAACAGGTATCCGAAAAATTAACTCTGCTATTTCTGGAAAAGATCAATCTCCGCTGCCCCGATAGCGGTTTTCCCGGTTGAGGACTGACATAGATACCCAAACCATGCTCTACCAAGAACTGGAAAAAATTAATTCACGCCCGAAACCATTTGAGTTTTACACCGCCAGCGATCTCTGGACTGACGAATACACCTCCAGGCAAATGCTTTCCTTTCACCTCGACCAGACGAGCGACCTCTCGTCGAGAAATACCGAATTTATAAGTGATTCGGTGATTTGGATGGTTTCGCGCTTCGGTCTTTCCGCAGAATCCGCCATTGCGGATTTTGGTTGCGGGCCGGGCCTTTATGCAACCCGGTTTGCAGAACATCAGGCCCAAGTGACCGGAATTGATTTTTCCGAGCGATCAATCGAATACGCCAGAGCCGCTGCCAAAGAAAGCGGGTTAGTCATCAGTTATGTTCATCAGGACTATCTTGAGTTTGATACCGAGCAGCGTTTCGATTTAATTTTAATGATTATGTGTGATTTCTGCGCATTAAGCCCTGCGCAACGAAAGCTCATGCTCTATAAGTTTGCTTCGCTGCTGAAGCCGATGGGCCGCATACTGTTGGACGTTTACTCGCTGGCCGGTTTTTCCAAACGAGAAGAGGCGGCCAGCTATACGCAGAATCAATTAAATGGCTTTTGGTCGCCCAATCGGTATTACGGTTTTTTCAACTCGTTCAAATACGACCTTGAAAAGGTGGTTCTGGATAAATACACCATCATAGAATCTGAGCGCAATCGAATCATATACAACTGGTTTCAATATTTCAGCCCGGAGATGATTATTCGTGAATTTTCCAGTTGCGGCCTGGAAATTACTGATGTCTATTCCAACGTTGCAGGGACGCCGTTTGACATTCAATCCACTGAATTTGCGGTTATTGCTCGGCGTTTGTAGTAGTATGCCGGCCGCTTTAATGATTCAATCATGAAAGAATGCAAATTTATAGATTTTAAAATGAGCATAATCAGGAATAGTGTGTTTCAGCAGTAGTATTTTTTTGTAATCTTTGTTTCAATCATCAGTCACCGATTTTTTACGCTCTTTGAGAACTGCACCATGTTTACCGGCATCATTAACGCGGTCGGCGCGATCACCACCCTTCAGCCCCGGAGCGGCGATGTCCGGTTGCGCATCGCCAGCGGCGCACTGGATTTAAGCGATGTGCAACTCGGCGACAGCATCGCCGTGAGCGGAGTCTGTCTGACCGTCATCGAGCGTTGCAGCGACGGCTTTCAGGCCGACGTTTCCCGGGAAACCCTGGAGCGCACCACCCTCGGCGCGGCTCAACCCGGAACCCCGGTCAATCTGGAAAAAGCCCTGACCCCGACCACCCGGCTTGGCGGTCACCTGGTCAGCGGTCATGTCGATGGAATCGGCGTCGTCACTGAATGGCGCCCGGATGGCCGCTCCTGGCGGTTGCGCATCCAGGCGCCGGACCCCCTGGCCCGCTATATCGCCGAAAAAGGCTCAATTACCGTGGACGGAGTAAGTCTGACCGTCAACCGGGTGCATGGCGCGGCCTTTGAACTCAACATTGTTCCGCACACGCTGGCGGCAACCACCCTCGCCGATTTCGCACCGGGACGGCAGGTTAATCTGGAAGCGGACTTAATCGCCCGCTATCTGGAACGGCTGCTGCTCGGCGAACGCGCTGCGCAACCCGGCAGCACTCTGAGCGAAGCTCTGCTGCGCGAACACGGATTCTGGAATTAACATCATGGCGCTGAACCGTATCGACGACATCCTGGCCGACCTGCGCCAGGGCAAAATGGTCATCATCATGGATGACGAAGACCGGGAAAATGAAGGCGACCTGCTGATGGCCGCCTCACTGGTCCGCCCCGAGGACGTCAATTTCATGGCCCGTTACGGACGCGGCCTGATTTGCCTGACCTTGACCCGCGAACGCTGCCAGCAGTTGCGCCTGCCGCTGATGGTGCAGGACAACGCCACGCCCTACTCGACCAATTTCACCGTTTCGGTAGAAGCCGCCCAGGGCGTGACCACCGGCATTTCCGCCTATGACCGCGCCCACACCATCCGCACCGCGGTGCGTCCCGACGCCCGGCCCGAAGACCTGGTGCAACCCGGCCATATCTTTCCGCTAATGGCCCAGCCCGGCGGAGTGTTGACCCGCGCTGGACATACCGAAGCCGGTTGCGATCTGACCCGGCTGGCCGGATTGGAACCGGCGGCGGCGATTGTTGAAATCCTCAACGAAGACGGCAGCATGGCCCGGCGGCCGGATCTGGAGCTTTTCGCCGAACGACATGCGGTGAAAATCGGCACGATTGCCGAGCTGATCCGCTACCGGATGCAGAATGAAAAAACCGTCGAGCGGGTCGCTGACGCCTTGATGAACACGGAATTTGGCCCGTTCCGGGTGCTGACCTATCAAGATGTGGTGGGGCGGCAGGTGCATTTCGCGCTGGTCAAGGGCGAGATTCACCCGGATGCGCCGGTGATGGTGCGCGTGCATGTCCAGCATCTGCTCAGTGATCTGCTGGCGCTGCGCCTGCCCGACAGCGGCTGGCCGTTGCGCGACGCCCTGCAACGCATCGCCGGCGAACCGTCGGGAGTGCTGGTGTTTCTCAGTCGCCCCGAAGAACCGGCGGCGCTGATTCGGCGTATGCGCACTTATCAATTCGGGGCCAGCGAACCGGCGCGGGCCGGCGACACGTCTACCGAACTGCGCACTTATGGCATCGGCGCACAGATTCTGCTCGACATTGGCGTGCAGCGGATGCGGGTGCTGGGTGCGCCCCGACGGCTCACCGGCCTGTCCGGCTTTAATCTGGAAGTGGTTGAATACGTTTCCTGACTTTCAAACTCACCGTGCTTTCATCCGAGAACGCCTGCCATGCACTCATCCATCAATACTCTGGAAGGCGATTTCACGCCTTTGCAAGACACCCGCTTTGCGCTGGTCGCGGCGCGGTTCAACAGTTTCATCGTCCAGCACCTGATCGACGGGGCGCTGGACGCCCTGCGCCGGCATGGGGTCCCGGAGGCCAGCATCGACCTGATCTGGACGCCCGGCGCGTTTGAATTGCCGCTGGCGGCGCAGCGGCTGGCGGCCAGTGAGCGTTACGACGGGATCATTGCGCTGGGTGCGGTGATTCGCGGCGGCACCCCGCATTTTGAATATGTCGCCAGCGAATGCGTCAAGGGTCTGGCCAGCGTTTCCCTGGAATACGATTTGCCGGTGGGTTTTGGCGTGTTGACCGTGGATACCATCGAGCAGGCGGTAGAACGCGCCGGCACCAAGGCGGGCAACAAGGGCGTCGAGGCGGCGCTGGCGGTGCTGGAAATGGTCAGCCTGCTCCGTCGGCTGGAAGGTTGAACCGTGCGCGAACCATCGCCGAAACCTCTTTCCAACAAACGCAGTTGGGCGCGGCGCTGCGCTGCTCAGGCGCTGTATCAATGGCAGGTCACCGGCCAGGAACCGGCGGCGATCATCCAGCAGTTTCTCGCCGATCAAGACTTGCCCAAGGCCGATCCTGATTATTTCCGCGAGCTGGCGCAGCAAGTGCCCGCGCAGGCGGCGCTGATCGACGCGGCGCTGGAGCCGTTTCTGGATCGGCCCCTGGCCCAGGTCGATCCGGTCGAGCGGGCGATTCTGCGCATTGGCGGCTATGAGCTGATGCAGCGCCCGGAAATCGCCTACCGGATCGTGATTAATGAAGCGGTGGAACTGGCCAAACTGTTTGGCGCGGAACAGGGTCATCGTTTCGTCAACGGCGTCCTCGACAAGCTGGCCCAGACCGTGCGCAAGGCGGAATTTTCCGCCCGTTCCTGAGCCAGTCGCCGGCGTTGACGCCGCGCCCTGCGATGACCACTCCCGCCGATCTCGCTGATTTTATTCGCATCTGCCGCGCCAGCACCTTATCGGAACGCAGCGCGGCGCAATCCCATTTCAACCTGTTTTGCCAACTGCTGGAGCTGGCCCCGCCGCTGGTCGCTGATCCGCACGGCGAATGGTTCAGCTTTGAAAAGGGCGTGACCAAAACCGGCGGCGGTCACGGTTGGGCGGATGTCTGGCGCAAAGGCTGTTTTGCCTGGGAATACAAGGGTAAACACAAGGATTTAGGCGCGGCGCTGCGTCAACTCCAGCAATACGCGCTGGCGCTGGACAACCCGCCGCTGCTGATCGTTTCCGACATGGAAACGATAGAAATTCACACCCATTTCACGAACGCCGTCAACGTCGTCCATCGCCTGACTTTGGAAGATTTGGCCGATCCGGCGCAGTTTGACCGGCTGCGCTGGGCGTTTGTCGATCCTGAACGCTTGCGCCCGGCGCGCACCCGGCAGGCGGTCACCGAAGACGCGGCAACGTTGTTCGGTGGGCTGGCGCAACGTCTGCGTCAACGCGGTCACGATGCGCCAGCGGTCGCCCACTTCATGACCCGTTTGCTGTTTGGCCTGTTCGCCGAAGACATTGGCCTGTTGCCCGATCAACTCTTCAGCCACTTATTGGCGGAAGCGCGACGCACCCCGGCGGATTTCCCGGCGCTGGCCGGTGATTTATTCCGGGCCATGCATCAGGGCGGGCGTTTCGGTCTTCAGCAGATTGCCTGGTTCAACGGCGGCTTGTTCGATGACGATGCGTGTCTGCCGTTGGAA
>JBDHRB010000200.1:0-5253 GCA_039807355.1 Candidatus Competibacteraceae bacterium | reverse complement strand
GCGCCGATTCAGTGATGACCCGCCTGGCGTCCTGCGCAGTGGCGGCGCTGGTGGCTCAAGCGCGGCGGGAAAGCGCCGCGAAAGTGGTCGCCGGATAAGCGACCGGTTTTTAGCCGATTGATCCGCTCACTCTGCGAGGATTCTCCCTGTGGCTATTGAAATTCCCCGCCCGTTGTTCAAGGGCAAAAAAGTCTTTATCGCCGGCATCGCCAATGAACATTCCATCGCCTTCGGTTGCGCCAAAGCCTTCCACGAACTGGGGGCCGAAGTCGCGATCACCTATTTAAATGAAAAGGCCAAACCGCATGTCGCGGCGCTCGCCGAGCAACTGGAAGCGCCGATTTTCATGCCGCTGGATGTCAGCCAGCCCGGCCAGCTCGAAGCGGTGTTTGCGCAGATCGCCCAACAATGGGGCCGGCTCGATGCCTTGGTGCATTCCATCGCTTTTGCGCCCAAGGATGATCTGCAAGGCGGGCTGTTGAACTGCTCGGCGGAAGGCTTCGCCAAGGCCATGGATATTTCCTGCCATTCCTTTGTGCGCATGGCCAGGCTGGCCGCGCCGCTGATGACTGACGGCGGCGCAATGTTCGCTATGAGCTATCACGGTGCGGCGGAGGTGGTGCCGAATTACAACGTGATGGGGCCGGTCAAGGCGGCGCTGGAATCGGTCTGCCGGTATCTGGCCTATGAACTGGGGCCGAAAAATATCCGGGTTCACGCGATCTCGCCGGGGCCGCTGAAAACCCGCGCTGCTTCCGGGCTGAAGGATTTCGACCTGTTGCTGAACGAAGCGGTGGAACGGGCGCCGATTGGCGAACTGGTGGACATCATGGATGTCGGCTTTACCTGCGCGTTCCTGGCCACGCCCTACGCCCGGCGGCTCACCGGCAGCACCATCTACGTCGATGGCGGCGTCAACATCATGGCGTGAGCGGACGGCAATCTTGCAAGGCGCTCTCCGCAATCGCCGGCAGAGAGCGCCGCTCGCATGAACAGCGCCTACGCCCCCCGCCGTTGAATCGCCAGCATCGTGATATCGTCTGACTGCTCGCAGTCGCCGCTGAACTCGGCAATATCCACGGCAAGAACTTGAATAAGTTCGCTGACAGTGACCTGCGCCGGCAACCCGCTGATTAGGCTGTCCATGCGCTCTTCCCCATAAAGCTGATCGGCCAAATTCATCGCCTCAGTCACCCCATCGGTATATAAAAACAGCGTCTCGCCGGGCTGTAGGGTGAGCGTCTCACTCACAAAATTTATCTCCTCCATAGCGCCAATCACAAAATTCCGGCGCACCGCAAGTTCGCGGACTCGTCCATCCGCAGTGCGCAACCGGGGCGGATTATGTCCGCCATTGGCAAAAATAATCTCGCCGGTCTCGACCTCTAAAATGCCGAGGAATAACGTGACAAACGTGCAGCTTTCATTGCGGTAGGACAGATCATCATTGACCCGCTGAAGAATCGCCGCCGGGTCTTTTTGCACCTTGACCGCAGAGCGCAACAAAGCCACCGTCACCGACATAAACAGCGCCGCCGGCATTCCTTTTCCGGCGACATCGCCAATCACAAAAAACAGATGATGGTCGTCAAGGGCGAAATAATCATATAAATCGCCGCCAGCCTGCTTGGCCGTTTTCATCATTGCACAGAGTTGCAGCCAGGGATTGAACACCGACGGCGCAAACGGTCCGGGCAAAAAGGTCGCCTGAATCTGTCCGGCGATGCGCAACTCGCTCTCGGCGCGATCCCGAGCCGATTGAGTGAACTGCAACTGCCGAATATGCATCTCCAGGTTTTTCTGCATCTGATCGAAATCGTAGGCGAGAATCGCTGTTTCCGCCTGCGTTTGATTCCCGTCAGGAAATAGCGCCGCATCCAGCCGGATCGTCGATGAAAAATTGCCTTCGACCAATCGCCGCGTGTAACAGGACAATTGTTTGAGCGGTTTAGAAATACTCAAACTGGCGGCGTAACTGAACAGCAGCGCTAACAAAAAGCTGGCTGAACCCATTAAAAGAAAATTGGTAAAAGCGCGTTTTTTAAGCAGTTCTACCTCATGGGCATCAATATCCGCGCCGATGATGAAACGACGGCCCGATGCGTCTTTATAACTGATCACCACTGAACGGAGCAGACCGTATTCAGGATCGAGCGTGGTTGAAATATCCGGCTCCCAGGTTTTCTGAATTTCATAAATATTCGGAGCGGGTTGCTTGTATT
This sequence comes from Candidatus Competibacteraceae bacterium, assembly GCA_039807355.1. Taxonomy (GTDB): domain Bacteria; phylum Pseudomonadota; class Gammaproteobacteria; order Competibacterales; family Competibacteraceae; genus UBA2383. The sequence continues at coordinate 3,031 of JBDHRB010000200.1, read as the reverse complement.
CCACCCAATACCCGGTTTCCGGGTCTGCCGAAGCGACAAAATAGTATTTGCCATCGACCAAATGCAGAACATAAAGATAAGTTCCGCCAACATTGTGCAAAAAGCTATTCAGGCGCTGGGTGTGCAGCTTGTGTTCTTCTGGACTGATGCTGTTGGGAGTGAGAATGCGCTCGAAATAATCGGTCGGCAATAATTGCGGAACGGTCAGGGTGGCGGTAAGCAGGCGTTTGTCAATCTCATTCATAATCGCCAGGCTGTTTTGGAAAAATCCATAAATGGTGAATAAAGCCGTTGACAGCCAAGTAATTACGAAAAACGACAGAAAGATTTTTTGCTGGATGGTGCGCTTTCGATACCACTGGGCTGGATTCACGGCGCACCCTCGGCGGTATCCGGGCTGACCGCCCAGAACAATACAGCGCCCATGCCTAATACAGCAGCGATGACCGCAATTCCAGAACCAAGACTGACGCTGGCCGCCAAGCCAAAAGCCAGCGGCCCCAACGCCTCGCCGCCGGATTCAAAAACATTATAAACGCCCATCGCTTTATCTTCTCCGAATCGCCGGACTTCCGGCAATGAGGAATAATAGGAAAGCCCTTGGTTAAACAAAAAGCTTTCAGTCAGACCGAACAAAATCACCGTTACATAGGCCGCCGCCAGCGACTCAAAATAAGCAAAGATCAACAATGCGCCGGTCATCATCAGCGCCCCAATCGGCAATGATCGGCGCGCTCCAAACCAGGCGCTGGTCAGTCGGGTTAAACCTGGGCCTAAATAAATACTGGCCGCTCCAAACAGCATAAAGGCCAAGCTGATTTCCTTGATGCTGCTGCCCTGCGCTTCGGCGAACAAGGGAAAGAGGAATCCAAGAAAAAACCCGCAGGCAGTCACCGGTAAAAAAATGCCGAGGAAAAAACTCCAGACAGCCCGATGACCCAGGAGCCTCCACGACGCGAAACGCGCTGGAGCGGATGAATGATGAGCCGAGCGGGTACGCAGCCGGTTACGAATCAGACCTTGCGCGGCTAATGCAGCCAATACCAGTAATCCGCCCTGAATCAGAATCACAGTCTGCGTACCGATTTGATCGGCCAGCAAGCCGCCAGCGACCGAACCGGTATTAATTCCGGCAACAATCCCGGCAGTCAGGGCGATAATCCCAGATTCCTTGCGCTCCTGGTCTTTTTCAATCAGGAAATAAGTGCGCAAGGCAATAATCAACCAGCCAGCGCCAATTCCGACCAGAACCCGGCCAATGATGAAACCGGTAAAATCCTGCGCCAAAGCGGTCATCACCATCCCGGTCGCCGCGATTAGGCAGGCGAAAACCAGATCGCTCCTGATGCCGAAGCGAACCGGCAGATAGCCGTAAAGCACCGCGATCACTGCGCCGCATAATGTCTCCAGCACCATTGGCAAGCTGATCATCAGATTAAGCGGAATCTGCTCTACAGTTGGCGCTAATGATTTACTCAGCAGCGGGATAAAAGCCGCGGACAGAAATACCCCGGTAATCGACAGAAAAGAAACGAAGCGTATTGTTCCTGCATCGTACTGTTGCCAAGCGTAGTCATCACGCGGTTCTGTCTGATCGAGAACGCTGGAACTGAAAAATCCGATTTCAAAAAAGATAAACAACAGCACAAACAGAACCATGGCCAGATTCATCAGCGTACTGGAAAACAGGGCGCGGTTGGCTTCATGATTAGCCAAGCGATCAATGCCCACTTCAAGAAAGCCGACGATTTCTCCCGAACGGTTAATCAGCGGCGCAACGCCAATCAGCCAATCGCCATAGTTGTCGGTTATTTCGCCAATATAAGCGGTTTTACTGGCGGCGACCCTGGCATAAACCGACTGGTCATACTGGTAATCATACGGATAAAAAATCCCGCGTAAACCATCGTGATAAGCCAGGGCGGATAATTTATTGCCAAAAATTTTATAAACACCGGCGTATGTACTGGCGTCGAGTTTATCCTCGCGGGTGATGGTTTGCCGGAGTTGCCGCAATACCGACTGATAATCCTCATTCATATAGTGCTTGACATGACGAATGCGATCTACGGCGTTGGCATCCACTACCAGCTTGCCTACCGCCAAATAGCCGCGCAGGTTTTTCCGCGATTCCTCCCCCAAACGTTGATTCATATTATTAAAAATCATAGAGATTGCGATGGTTAGCGCCACACCGATCATCAGCGCCACCAGTGTGGCCTGTTTGGCCATGCGCCGGCCTTCTGGAGTGGCGCTGCGCACCATTAACTGGAGCAGGGCGATAGCGACCGCCGCCGCCAAGGCCAGTTGCACCCAAATGGCAATGCGCTGGAGCCAAAAAACCGCGTTGCCTTGTGCAGCGGCGAGGGTGTCAATTTGTGGAACCGCGCCGCTGCGTAAATGCACGATCTTGCCATGATTGGGCAGGGTCAAATGACCATCGACGATTTGAAAGCTTTTGCACTCGTAATAAGCGTCTGGATAACCGGCGGCTTTGGCGATAGCGCCATTAAATACCGCTTCAACCTGAAGATCGGCGCGCTGGCGCATAATCGCGTCGCGGCCCAAATCGGAAAAATACAGTTGACCATTGAGAAAGTGGACATCCGAGGGAATCGAATACTGATCGTCCGGCAAGTCGCGCCCATCGTAACGCCGGACTGGGGATTGTCCGGGAACCGCAGTGTAGATTTCCGTCGCGCCGGTGGAAAAGGCCAGTTGGCTGCCGTCATCGGATAGCGAGGCGTGAATCACCTGTGTGGTCGCGCTCGGCAACGGGGTAATCACCTCGGCGATGCGCCGACCTTGCGCCGGATCGAGCAAAATGCTGTGCAGGCCCTCTGGCCCGGTCACGTTGAAGCGCAGCCCGGCGGGAGTCCAGCGCAGACCGCGAATCAGCCCGATATTGTCTACATAATCCTCGGCGCGGTGTTCCATCACCTCAAGCACCGCGCTCAACCGACCTTGGGGAGAAAAGCGCAGGATCGCTTCGCGGTTCACTGTCAAGGTGGCGGTGTCGATGTAGGTGCTG
>JBDHRB010000199.1:0-5264 GCA_039807355.1 Candidatus Competibacteraceae bacterium | reverse complement strand
TGGGACATTTCGGCGATACCGCCGGCGTTGTCGGAAATCGGCCCCGAGGCGTCGATAGTCATGGTCACGCCGGCAGTCGCCAACATGCCGACTGCCGCCAGGGCGATGCCGTACTGGCCGGCCACATGGTAGGCGACGAAAATGGTGATGACGATCACCAGAATCGGCACCGCGCAACTTTCCAAGCCCACCGCCAGCCCGGTGATGATATTGGTGGCCGGGCCGGTCTTGCAGGATTGAATGATGCGTGTCACCGGCTTGGACGAGGTGTAATACCAGGCCGCCCGACCAATCGCCACGCCGGCCAGGTTGCCGGCCACAATGGCGAAGAACGGCGCCCAGCCGTAGCCGAACAGCAGCATCAGGATCATCGTCAGGAACAGGAACAATCCCGCCGAGCTGAGTTCCGCAATCGCCAGCGCCTTTTCCGGGCCGTATTTCTTAAAGGCGGCCATGCCATAAATGCCCAGCAGCGAACAGATCAAACCAATCACCGCCAGCCCCAGCGGCAACGCCAACAGCATCGGTCGCGTCACGCCTTCGCCAAAGTAGTGGTGCAGATCGGTCAGCGCCGCGGTCGCCGCCAGCGTGATCGCCGCTACCATAGAACCGACATAGGATTCATAAATGTCTGCGCCCATCCCGGCGATGTCGCCGACGTTATCGCCGACATTATCGGCGATCACGCCCGGATTACGCGGATCGTCTTCAGGAATGCCCGCCTCGACCTTGCCGACCAGATCGGAGCCGACATCCGCCGCTTTGGTGAAAATGCCGCCGCCAACCCGGGCAAACAGGGCGATGGAGGAAGCGCCCATGGAAAAGCCCCAGATCACTGAGGCGGATTGCGGGTCAATCGCAAATTGCGTGGACATGCCGGTAAAGAATGCGCCCAGACCGAGCAGACCAAAACTGGCCACCGCCAGGCCCATCACTGCCCCGCCGTTGAAGCCGACCAACAGGGCTTCGCCAGCGCCTTGATCTCGCGCCGCCGCCGTCACCCGGACATTCGCCTTGGTCGCGGCTTTCATGCCGACCAGCCCGGCCAGCGCCGAGGTCAACGCCCCGGTCAGGAACGCAATGCTGGTTCCGGGACCGTGCAGTTTCGAGACAAACAGCAGGGTCGCCACAACCAGGGCGAAAATGCCGATCTTCACATACTGAGCGCGCAGGTAGGTCATAGCGCCCAAGTGGATTTCATCGCCAATCGAGACCATCAGCGCATCCCCAGCGGGACGGCGCACGATGGATTTGTACAGCATCGCGGCGGCGACCAGTCCTAACAGGCCCGCAACCAGCGAGATCATGCCAACAATCATAGAGTTCCTCCGGAATAGACGTGCAGACGCCTTGTCCGCCATGCACGGCGGCCAAGGCTGCGCAATAATACCCGAATCAACGCCGCGCTAATTCGATATTCTTAACGCCGGCATGATTCGCCGCGACGGCTGCGCTCAAGCCTCGCCGGTTTAAACCCAGTGGGAGAACCCCAAGAATGAAGTGCAAACATTACATGCTATCCGCGCCCACCGCCGTGATTGACACCGCCCCGCTGTCCGAGGCGCTGGCGATCATGATTCGCAAACACATGCAGGATTTGATGGTGGTCAACGCCCAGGGTCAGTTTGTCGGCACGATCAATTCCTTCATGTTTTCCAAGATGCTCCTGCCGCCAGAGCCGCAGTTGCCCGACGACGCCGAAAAAGAGAGCGCGGAAGATGTCGATAACCGCTTGATTCCCCACTTGCACCGCAAAGTCGGCGATTTCGCGGTCACCCATCCGGTGGTCAGCCCGGAAGCGCCGCTGTCCGAGGCGCTGACGCTGTTGGCGGAAGGCTATATTCGCTTGCCGGTGGTCGATGAAAACCGTCAGTTGGTGGGCGCCCTGTCGTCGCTGACCATCCTGCGGCGTTTCCGGTTCTGAACGCGGCGAAGAGTTGGGCGACCGGTCGGTGCGCTTGATCTGGACCTGTTCGCTCCAACTTCAGGCGCTAACAATAAAAAAAACCCGGCCATGCCGGGTTGCCTCTGTCTGGAGGATAGAGCGCGGGCTGTTCTAGCGCGAGCTTTGCGCCGCCGGGCTGTCCGGGATCAGCGCGCAACCGTGACCGTAGTAATACTGCAAGGTCTGCCACACCTCAAAAAAATACTGGTGGGATTCTTCATCGCTGCTCACCGCCGGAGTCGCGTCAGCGCCCAGCGGATCCAGCACCGCTAGGGTATTGCCCGGCGTCGGTAAATGCCGGGCGTCGAGCAGGGCGACCGCCTGGTGGGCATAGCCGCCGTTTTCCTGTTCGCCCACGCCGATTCGGTACAGGCGAAACCCTCTCATCTTGGCCATGCGCGGCAAATAGTGGAGCAGGCGCCGCGCCGCGCCATCGTCAGTTTGGCCGGTTGCGTTGTCATTAAAGCCGAAGCTGGTATACACATCGTCGATCCGGCGTAGCTCGTTGGCCTTGTCCGGATCGATACCTTCAAACTGCTGGGCAATTTGCTGCAAGACGCTGGACATGATGCTGTACCTCTCGCTCAACCGTAACCCGGTGACCGCCCTGTTGCGCCGGGGGATCGCACTGGAGGGCGGCTATTCAGACCGGACGTTGACTTTCCTCTTTATAGAGATTGTTGCCACAGTCTGAATACGCTTATTGTAGTCCGCGCTGGATATTTTGGTAGGGATCTGTGAAAAAAAATTTCACATTGTGCAATCGCACAAATCCGCCCTGAGTTTTCCAGCACCTCCGGGCGGATTTGCCTGAAGCCGACACCGAATTAAGCGGCGTTAGCTTGATGAATCGCCGTTTCCATCAGCTTGTGCAATTCGCCGCTCTGATACAGCTCCAGGGTGATGTCGCAGCCGCCGATCAGTTCGCCGCCAATATAAATCTGCGGAAAGGTGGGCCAATCGGCGTAGCGCGGCAAGTTGTCGAAGATGTCCGGGTCTTCCAGCACGTTGAAATAGGCGAACGGCAGGCCGGTGGCGGCCAGCGCCTGGGAGGCGCGGTGCGAAAAACCGCAGCGCGGCGCTTCCGGGGTGCCTTTCATATAGATCACGATTGGGTTGGATTCAACCTGTTGCTTGATGCGTTGCAAAGCGTCCATCGACGGGCCTCATGGTGGGAATAGGAAGGTTCAACCATTGACCCGCGTTGCCGGATCAACGTTCAGTTGCAGCCACAATTCCAGCAGCGCCGAGTGCCAGAGCTTGCTGCCCAGCAGCCGGGTATGATGCGCTTCGGGTTCCGCCAGCAGGCGTTCCAGGTAAGTGCGCTGGAACAGGCCGCGCTCGCGGCAGGCGCGGGAATTGAGCACATCGCTCATGAACTCCAGGAACGGCCCGCGCACGAACTTGAGCGCCGGCACTGGAAAGTAGCCTTTGGGCCGGTCAATCACCGCGTCGGGCAACAAGCCCCGGGCGATTTTCTTCAGGATATGCTTGCCGCCGCTGCCGATTTTCAGTTCCGGCGGCAGTTGCATGGCCAGCTCGACCAGTTGGTGATCGAGGAACGGCACCCGCGCTTCCAGTCCCCAGGCCATGGTCATGTTATCCACCCGCTTGACCGGGTCATCGACGATCAGTGTGGTCACGTCCAGCCGCAGCACTTGATCGAGATACGCATCTGCGCCTGGTTCGGCCAGACGTTGTGCAATCAATTCCGCCGTATAATCAGCACCCTGCCAGGCCGGCGTAACCGTTTGCAGAAATTCCGGGTGGTCGCGGTCGAAGTAATGGCGGCGGAAGCGCTCCAGATCGCTGCCGGTTTCCGCCGCCATGCGCGGATACCAGAAATAGCCGCCAAATACCTCGTCCGCGCCCTGACCGCTTTGCACCACCTTGACGGTTTTCGACACCTGTTCCGCCAGCAGAAAAAACGCCACCGCGTCTTGGCCGACCATCGGTTCGGCCATGCAGGTCACTGCTTCCGGCAGGCGTTTCAGAACCTGATCGTTGGGAATCAGATATTTGTGATGACGGGTCTGGTAGCAGGCGGCGACCGGATCGGAATACTCAAATTCGCTGCCTTTTTCCTCCGGCTGGTCTTCAAAACCGACCGAGAAGGTCAGCAGGTCGCGCACCCCGGATTCGGCAAGCAGCGCCACCAGCAGGCTGGAATCCAGTCCGCCGGACAGCAATACGCCGACCGGCACATCGGCGATGTCCAAGCGTCGCCGCACCGCCAGGCGCAGCGCGTCATGTACGGCGTCCGTCCATTCCGCTTCAGAGCGCGGTTGCGCGGGACGCTGGGCGGTGAGCCGCCAGTAGATTCGACTGCGCTCATGGCCTTGAGCATCAATGGTCAGGGTGGTCGCCGGGGCCAGCTTGCGCACGCCTTGCAGAATCGTGCGCGGCGCCGGGATCACCGCGTGCAGGGTCAGCTGGCAGTGCAAACCGACCGGATCAATCGCGGTATCCACATCCGCCGCTTCCAGCAACGCCTGACTGTTCGAGGCGAAGCGGAAGGCGGCGGGGGTGCGGCTGTAGTACAGCGGCTTGATCCCCAGCCGGTCGCGGGCCAGAAACAGGGTGCGCTCGCGCTGATTCCACAAGGCGAAAGCGAACATGCCAATCAGATGTTCGACGCAGGCTTCGCCCCATTCGGCATAGGCTTTGAGAATGACTTCGGTATCGCCGGCGGAGAAAAAGCGGTAGCCCCGGCTTTGCAGTTCGCGCCGCAATTCCCGGTAGTTATAGATCGCGCCGTTGAACACCAGCGCCAGCCCCAGTTCCGGGTCAACCATCGGCTGGTGGGAGCGGTCGCTGAGGTCGATCACCGACAGGCGGCGATGACCGAATAACAGCGGTCCGTCGCGCCAGGTTCCTTCGTCATCGGGACCGCGCCGGGCCAGTCGCGCCAACATCCGCCCCATCAGGGCTAAATCCGTTGCGCCGCCGTCCAGGCGCAATTCGCCGCTAATGCCGCACATGACTGTTTAATCGTCAGCGGGAAACGGATTAAAACTTCAGACTGGTCGCCACCGGCGGGCGACCCGTAACGCTGCGCGCCACCGAAATCGCCCGATTGTAGGCTTGGGCGCTGGGGACGCTGCCGCTTAACGTCACTACGCCCTGATTGGCGGCGACGTTGATGCCGGCGAGCTGCGCATCCTGCTTGAAAGCGTCCTGAATGGCGGAAACCATGTCGGAATCGCTCATTTTCGCGCCGCTGCGCCCGCTGTCGCTGAGGCTGGCGACGGCAGTGCCGTCGTCACTGGAACCGCCGCCGGTGCTAACGCAACCGGCAACGGTCAGCGCGGCCAGAATC
>JBDHRB010000198.1:0-5269 GCA_039807355.1 Candidatus Competibacteraceae bacterium | reverse complement strand
GTGGCGCTGAATCAGTTCCCCGAACGGGGACTACCGCGCCGTCCGCTATCCCTCCCCGGCCTGAACGCCGGGGTCTCTCGCGGAGAAACTGATGAGCGCCACAGTTGAGCAACCCGGCTTGAACGAGACGGTTGATCTGGTGTTTTTCTCCGCCGGCGGGCTGATCCTGGCGGTGGAAAGCGTCAAGGTGCGGGATTTGCGCGAAGCCGGCGGCTCAGACGCGCCGATGCTGGCAGACTTGCTGGGCCTGCCGGATTCGGCAAACCGGGCGGTTGTAGCGCAGCAGCGGTTGTTACGGCTGATGCGCTCGGACCGGACGTTGGCGGTGCGGGTAGACGAGCCGGTGATGCAGGATCGCCTCCCGGCGTCGGCCCTGCATCCGCTGCCGCCCTTGATGGCAGCGCGTCTGACCTTGCCCAGCGTGCAGGCGTTGGCCCGCTGGCGTCACGCTGCTGGACAAACCCTGGCGGTTATCCTCGATCCAGACCGTTTGCCTGTCTCCTGATCCCGCTTTCAGTTATCCTGACAGCCGCCGAACCTTCACCGCGGCTTCGCACATTCAAGGCGCTTCCCATGCAAAGACTGACCGCTCAAGGACAACAACTCATCGCCGATCTGGCGCAACGCTATGGAGCCAGCACCGATGCGGTGTTGACGCTGCTAGAGGCGGTGCGGGCTGGCAACGGCTCAATGGCTCAATTCAATCACCCGGAACTGGGCGGCTCCGGGCAGTGGATGCAAGGCGGGATGACCATGGTCGGCGACATGTTCAACAACGCCCTCAAGTACAAGGTGGATGGACTGTGCAGCGAGCTGGCGCAACTGTGGGGATCGTCAACGCCGTTGTTCGCGCCGGTCAGCAATCTGGCGCAACAACAGAGTGCGGCGCGTTACGCCGATGCCCAGGTCAGTCTGTTTGTTTCCGGCGGTCAGTCCGGCCAGTGGTGGCCGGCGGATTTAGGCATACCGAGTGCGAGCGGTTCGCAAAATGCGGTGCGCTACGCTTATTTCCCGGCGGCCCGGCGTCTGGCGGTCGAAATCAACGGCCAGATCACCGTCTACGACACGCTCAATCATCAGATCGGCGGCGTTTCCCAACAACAGGGCGGCGACGCTTCAGTGACTTTCACCAGCCAATTCGGTCTGGTGGCGCTGTCCAGCCTGCCGGTCGTCTCCTCCAACGGCGCTTATCCGCCCGCTGCGCCGGTCTATGCGCCGGAACCGCCCGCGCCCTTTATGCCGAATGCGCCCGAACCGCCCGCGTCCTTTGCACCGAATGCCGCGAGCAACGCCGCCCTAAACGCCGATATTCTGGGGACGATTGAACGGCTGGCGGCCTTGCACAAAAGCGGCGTGCTTTCCGATCAGGAATTCAACGCGAAAAAAGCCGAGTTGCTGGCCCGGCTATAAAGTGGAACGCTCCCAGCGTTGAAAGCGATACGGCCAGGCGTGTTCAGCGTCGGCAGGATGCGCTTCCTCCCAGTCCAACCGCCACTCTTGCCGCGCCCATTCCGGGAACCAGGCATCGCCGGGCAGCTCGGTTTCAATCAGGGTCAGAGATAGCCGGGCTGCCAGCGGCAGGGTTTGCGCATACAGCGTTGCCCCGCCGATCACCATGATTTCGGCAACCGCGCCGGCCAGGGTCAACGCCTCCTCCAGTGAATGCGCTACCGTACAACCGGGGGCGGAATAGCCCAGTTGGCCGGTCAACACGATCATCCGCCGACCCGGCAGCGGGCGACCGATAGATTCCCAGGTGCGCCGCCCCATCAGCAACGGTTTACCCATAGTGGTCTGTTTGAAAAAGCGCAAATCCGCCGGCAAGCGCCAAGGCAGGCGCTGATCGCGACCAATCACCCGATTGCGCGTCAGCGCGGCGATCAGCGTCAGTGGCGCGGTCATAGCGCGACCGCCGGGACGCTGAATGCCGGCGCACCCGGTTGATCCAGACGGATCGCGGTCAGCCGGTTGCCCCAAACACAGCCGCTGTCCAGGGCGTAAATGCCCGGAGCGCGGTAGTAACCCAGCGCCGCCCAGTGACCAAAGATGATGTTGAGATCGGCGTTGCGCCGGCGCGGCGCGGCGAACCAGGGCATCAACCCCGCGCCCTGACTGCCCAGCGGCCCTTTCTCGGCGAACGACAACGCGCCGTCCGCCGTACAAAAACGCATCCGGGTCAGAGCATTGACGATGAAGCGCAGCCGGTCATCGCCGGTCAGATCCTCCCGCCAGCAGCGCGGTTCGCCGCCAAACATCCGCCCCATAAATTCCGTCCAGCCCGGCCCGCGCAACACCGTTTCCAGTTCCGCTGCGCAGCGTTGCGCCAGCGGCAAATCCCAGGGCGGCGGCAGGCCGGCGTGGGTCATGGTGAAGCCGAGCGCGGCGTCGTGATGCAGCATCGGGCGTCGCCGCAACCAGTCCAGCAGTTCGGCGCAATCCGGGGCCTCAAGAATGGTGTGGAAGGTGTCTTTGCGCTTGGGTTTGACCTGACCGGCCGCCGCCGCCAACAAGGTCAGATCGTGATTGCCCAGCACCGCGACCACTTGCGGATCGAGCTGATACAACAAGCGCAGCACTTCCAGCGAATCCGGCCCGCGATTGACCAGATCGCCGACCAGCCACAGCGAGTCTGCCGCCGCATCGAAGCGCAGCAAGTCCAGCAACCGCCGCAGCGGATCGTAACAACCCTGAATGTCACCGATTGCGTAAATCGCCACGACGTTAACCTTTGGGTGTCGGAGCAGGAGCGGGGGGCGGTAACTGTTGCAAAATACGCCGGGCCACGGCTGGATAGTCCTCATCAAAATGGTGGTCGCCGGGCATTTTGTCCGCGATGACCCCCAGCGCCGCTGCCTTGGGACAGGCCGAATCTTCCTCGTCAGCGCCATAAATACACAATTTTTTGATTTCCTTTATTTTTTCCAGTTCCGGGCGCACCGGCAGGTCGCCCTCATCCGGGTCATCACTGATCCAGTTGCTCAGATGAAACTCGAAGGATGCGTAATCGGACAGACCCAGCAATACCGCCAGGTCAATCCGTTCGCGCAGATCAGACGGCAGCCGATGGATCACCGCCGGCAACACATCCGCGCCGAACGAATAACCGATCAGCACCAACCGTTCCTTGTGCCAGGCGCTCAGGTAATGGCGCAGCACCCGCTCCAAATCCAGCGCGACCTCTTCCGGCTGGCGGGCTTTCCAAAAGTAGCTGAGGGAATCCCAGCCTACCGTGGGCAAACCGTTTTTCGCCCGTTCCGCAGTCAGCGTCCGGTCCAATTCCGCCCAGCCGCCATCCCCGGACAGCATCACCGCCAGTTGCGGGCGCTGCGGACCGCCGGTGACCGGCACTTCAATCAGCGGGACATTGTTGACGCTGGCGTCCGGTCGCGCCTGATGCGCAATGCCCGGGTCCAGCCATTGCAGCAGCGCGGAAACTTGCGGCAACCAGGTTTTCACATCGGTTGCGCCGGGAATAGCGGTCCAACGCGCTAATGGGATGGACTGGACAAAGGGCGCGGCAGCCGGGCAGGAGGTTTGATTTTCAAAGACAAACCAGGTGGTTGCCAGATAGGACGCCGGAATCAGTCGCGTTCCCTGCGGGTCCGGCAAGGCTGCGCTCTCCAGTTTTCCCACCCCAGGACACAACGGCTTGCGCAGCGGCAGTTCCGGGCAGAAATTCACCCCGACCCCGGCGTGAAACTGATCGACCGGGGCCTGAACCAGCGCCGCATAACCCAGCGCCGCGCCAGCGCCATAACCGAAGACAATCGGCGCTCGGTGCGTCACCGGGGTCTGGCGCTGCTCGATGAACTGATTTAACTGATCGAGAGCGGTGGATACATCGACGCAGGCGGCGTCGGCGAGGTGCGCCTGATAAGCGGGCAGATCGACGCCGACCACGATGTAGTCCAGATCGGCGACTTCCCGCGCCGCTGTCGTCAGTTCTGGAGTCCAGCCTTCCGCGCCGGACAGGAACAGCAGCACGCCTTTAGGTTCATCGGTCGGGCGCTGAATCGCCAGCGGGCCGAACGCGGGATGATCCAGGGTTTCCGCGACGATCTCCGCCTGCGCCGTCAACAAGACCAACAGGGCGCTCGCAAAACCCAATATCTGAAATAATCTTTTCATTATCATATCATTACTTTCCAATGACCCCGCGAAGACCGCCGGCGATCAGCGTGGTCAAATCCGCCATGATGCGCGGCAGGATTGTTACGCCGTCCGGGGCCGCCAGATAACGCGGTTCCCAGCGCGGATCGAACTTGTCCTTATACTGGTGCAACCCGCGAAAATTGTAGAACTTCTCACCGCTGCCGAAGACCAGCGCCCCGAAGCGGTTCCATAACGGCGCAAAACTGCGATTCTGTAGTCCGGCCAGTGGGGCCATGCCGAGATTAAACCAGACATAACCCTGTTCCCGCCCCCACAGCATGATCTTGAGAAACAGATAATCCATCAAGCCATGGGAACTCTCCGGTAAATAACGCATTAAATCGACGGACAATTCCTCGCGCCCGCCGCACCACAGATTGGCAAACGCTACGATAGCGTCGCCGCGCCAGACTACGGCGACCGGCCCGCTGCGCAAATAGTTTTCGTCATAGAAGCCCAGCGAGAAACCTTTTTCGCGCACCCGCTTGCTGTTCAACCAGGCGTCGGAAACCGAACGCAGTTGCGGGAACAGGGGCGGAACATCGGACGCAGCGACGATCTGAAAGCGCAAGCCGGCCCGCTCCAGACGGCTGATCGTATTGCGCAAAGTCTTACGCGCCTTGCCGTCCAGGGAAAATTCCTCCAGCCGCACCCGCGCCTCTTCGCCGAACTTGAGCAGACTCAAACCCAGTTCGACATACAAACCGAGATGCTCGGCGCACACCTGGTAAAACACCGGCCAGCCGCCCTGGCGCTCGCACAATTCGCGGAATTGCCAGGCCAGTTCGCGGCGATCTTCATCACGCAGCGCAACCGGGTCGCCCATCGCTACCCAGGTGCGCCCCTCAACGCCATACATCAGGAAAGCGTCGCGTTGCGCGTTGAACAACAGCGCCTTGTCGCCGGACAACACCAGATGAGCGTAAGTCTGCGGGAAGGCCTCGGTAATCATCCGCGCTTGGCGCAAGTCTTCAGGGCTGGGCAATGCTGGCGCAAAGGATGCGGGCCGCAATAATTTGCCGATGGCGAATAACAGCGCCGCGCCCAGCGCCCCGACCATCGCCCGCAGAAAACGCGGTGCTTCCCCTTCGCCGCCAAAGCTGAACTCCCACCATAA
>JBDHRB010000197.1:0-5275 GCA_039807355.1 Candidatus Competibacteraceae bacterium | reverse complement strand
TCCAATATCGTTTGCATCTGAATCATGATTCTATCGTCCGTTCACGGATGGAAAAATTGCCTGCCGGCCCGGCGCACGATGCGCGACGGTTACTGTGCGCGCTTGACCACCGTCACCAATGTCCAAGCCTTGGTCTTGGACAGAGGCCGACATTGCCGGATAGCGACCAGATCGCCTTCCTGACATTCATTATTCTCATCATGGGCATGGAGTTTGGTGGTCCGGCGGACGTACTTGCCGTACATCGGATGCTTCACCAAGCGCTCGATGACCACTGTGATGGTTTTATCCATCTTGTTGCTGGTGACGCGCCCGGTCAGGGTGCGCTCCGCCTGGGTTTCCGTCGTCATGCCTTCGCCGCCTTCTCACTCAAAACCATCTTCACTCGGGCGATATTGCGTCGCCCCTGCCGAAACAGGTGGGGCTTGCTCGCCTGGTTGGTCGCTTTCTGCATCCGCAGGTTGAATTGCTCGCGCAACAGCCCCAACAACTCCTGCTGGAGTTCGTCCGGGGTCTTCTGCCGTAATTCGCTCGCTTTCATCACATCACCGTCCGGGTTACAAAGGTGGTCTGCATCGGGAGTTTGGCCGAGGCCAAACGAAACGCTTCCCGAGCGACGGCTTCGGTAACGCCTTCCACTTCATACAGCACGCAGCCGGGCTTGATCCGGGCCACCCAGAACTCGACGTTGCCCTTGCCGCTGCCCATACGCACTTCCAGAGGTTTCCGGGTAATCGGCTTATCCGGGAAAATGCGAATCCATACCTTGCCGCCGCGCTTGATGTAGCGATTAATCGCCCGGCGGGCGGCTTCGATCTGGCGGGCGGTGAGCATCCCGCGTGCGGTACTCTTCAATCCGTACTCGCCGAAACTCACCTGGTTGCCGCTGGTGGCGACGCCACGGTTACGCCCCTTGCGCTGTTTGCGAAATTTCGTTCTTTTCGGCTGTAACATGTTCTATCCCATCCATCAACAAAGGACCTCCGCAGCATCGCGCAAAGCCCCGCAATTTGATCCGATTGTCAGCCCGCAGACGCCTTCTCGGCCTTGGTCTCGCCAGGACGATCTAAGCCGAAGACTTCGCCCTTGAAAATCCAGACCTTGATGCCGATCACGCCATAGGTAGTGCGGGCTTCGGCCAGACCGTAATCAATGTTGGCGCGCAGGGTATGCAGGGGCACCCGGCCTTCGCGGGTCCATTCGCTGCGAGCGATTTCCGCTCCGTTCAAACGACCCGACACCTGGATTTTGATGCCGAGTGCGCCCAGGCGCATCGCATTGGTCACCGTGCGCTTCATCGCTCGCCGGAACATGATGCGCCGCTCCAATTGCTGGGCGACGCTTTCCGCCACCAGTTGCGCGTCCAGCTCCGGCTTGCGAATTTCCTCAATATTGATCTGCAAGTCCTTGACTTCCAGCCCCATCATCCGTGCGACCGCCTTGCGCAAGGCTTCGATATCCTCGCCTTTCTTACCGATCACTACGCCGGGTCGGGCGGTGTGAATCGTGATGCGCGCCAACCGGGCGGGGCGCTCAATCTGAATCCGGCTGACCGAGGCATTGGCGAGCTGTTTCTTGAGAAACTGCCGCACCTTGAGATCGGTTTCCAGCAAGTCTGGGAAATTCTTGCTGCTGGCGTACCACTTGGACGTCCAGTCGGACGCGATCCCCAACCGGATGCCGGTAGGACTGACTTTCTGACCCATGTCGCTCTTGCTCCGGTTTATTCGGCAACGGTGACGGTAATGTGGCTGGTGCGCTTGACGATGCGATTGCCGCGCCCCTTGGCGCGAGCGTGCATCCGCTTCAGCACCGGACCACAATCCACGCAAACCGCCGATACCTTCAATTCGTCGATATCCGCGCCTTCGTTGTGTTCGGCGTTGGCGATGGCCGACTCCAGAACGCCTTTAATCAGCGGAGCCGCCTTCTTGTTGCTAAAGGTCAGCACCTGCAAGGCCCGGTCGACCGGCAAATGACGAATCTGATCCGCAACCAGCCGGGCTTTTTGCGGCGAGATGCGGGCATGTTTCAAAACAGCAAACGCTTGCATCGGCTCGCCTCCTTACTTGGACTTTTTGTCCGCCGCATGCCCGCGATAGGTGCGGGTAGCAGCGAATTCGCCCAGCTTGTGGCCGATCATGTTTTCCGTTACCAGAATCGGCACATGCTGGCGGCCATTATGCACGGCGATGGTCAATCCGATCATTTCGGGCAAAATCATCGAGCGCCGCGACCAGGTCTTGATCGGGCGCTTGGCGTTGGTGGCGACCGCCTGCTCCACCTTCTTAATCAGGTGAAGATCGACAAACGGCCCTTTTTTAATCGAGCGTGGCACCTTAACTTATCCTCTCGGTTGCATGGCCCCGTCAGGGGCGGCCACCCGGGCGAGGCCGGATGGCCCCTGCATTATTTCGCTTTACGCCGGCGCACAATCAGCTTATCGGTGCGCTTGTTCGAGCGGGTCTTATAGCCTTTGGTCGGCGTCCCCCACGGCGACACCGGGTGGCGTCCGCCTGAAGTGCGGCCTTCGCCGCCGCCGTGCGGGTGATCGACCGGGTTCATCGCCACGCCGCGCACCGTCGGACGAACGCCGCGCCAGCGCTGCGCACCGGCCTTGCCCAACGCACGCAGGTTATGCTCGTTATTGCCGACCTCGCCGATGGTCGCCTTGCAATCGGCATGCACCTTGCGGATTTCACCGGAACGCAGCCGCAATGTGGCGTAGTTGCCTTCACGGGCAACCAGTTGCACGGAAGCGCCGGCGCTACGCGCCAGTTGCGCACCCTTGCCAGGGCGCAGCTCTACGCAATGTACTTGGCTGCCGACCGGCACATTGCGCAACGGCAACGCATTACCGGGCTTGATCGGCGCAGCTGGCCCGGAAATCAGGCTGGCGCCAGCATGGACATCGCGTGGAGCGATGATATAGCGGCGCTCGCCATCGACGTACAACAGCAGGGCGATGTGCGCACTGCGGTTGGGATCGTATTCAAGGCGTTCAACGCGGGCCGGGATATTGTCCTTGTCGCGCTTAAAATCAACCTGTCGGTAATGCTGCTTGTGGCCGCCGCCCTGGTGACGGGTGGTAATGCGGCCCATATTGTTGCGCCCGCCGGTGCGGGATTGCTTTTCCAGCAGCGGCGCATAGGGCTTGCCTTTATGTAGTTCTGGATTGACAACCTTGACCACAAAGCGCCGGCCAGGCGAAGTCGGTTTAGTCTTGACGATAGGCATGAGGGTTTACCTTGATGTCATGTACCGGGGCCATGAACGCCCGTTCACTCGGCGGTCACGAAGTCGATCTCATGACCGGCTTCCAAGGACACATAGGCTTTCTTCCAGTCTGAACGCTGGCCGTACATCGCCCCGAAGCGCTTGCGCTTGCCCTTGACGTTAAGCACTGTCACGCCTTTGACTTTGACCTTGAACAGCAATTCGACCGCTTCCTTGATCTCCGGCTTGGTCGCGTCGCCCAGCACCTTGAACACCACCTGGTTATGCCGTTCGGCGACCCGGTTGGCTTTCTCGGAGATGTGCGGCGCCCGCAAAATCTTCAGCAACCGTTCCTGATGGTTCATGCCAGCCACTCCCCGACGCGCTGCATCGCGCCTGCTGTGATGATCACCGCGTCGGCACCGACCAGGCTGACCGGATCGAGACCCGCCACATCGCTCAGCGCGATCTGGCGCAGGTTGCGCGCCGACAGCGCCAGATTGAGATCGACCTCTTCGCTGACCAGCAACACCCGGCGCTGATCGGCCACGCCCAGCGCCGCTAACCGGGCGATCATTTGTTTGGTTTTGATTTCCGGCAGAGTCAATTCATCGACGACCTGCAAACGCCCCTGGCGCAGCAACTCGGAAAAGATGGCGCGCAAGGCGGCGCGATACATCTTGCGATTGACTTTCTGCGAATGATCCTGTGGACGGGCAGCGAAGGTGACGCCGCCGCTGCGCCAAATCGGGCCTCGGCTGCTGCCGGCGCGGGCGCGTCCGGTACCCTTTTGCCGCCACGGCTTGGCTCCGCCGCCGCTCACCTGAGCGCGGCTTTTCTGGGCGCGAGTGCCAGCCCGCGCTCCAGCCAGATAGGCCACGACCACCTGATGCACCAAGGTTTCGTTAAAGGGCCGGGCAAAGACCTCATCGGCGACCGTAATCTGGCCGGGCGCTGCGCCGCTCGCGTTATTGACCTGAAGTTCCATATCGCCTCCTTACCGACGCGCCTTCACGGCGGGCCGAACGATCACATCACCGCCCTTGTGTCCAGGGACTGCGCCCTTGATCGCTAGCAAGTTGCGCTCCGCATCGACCCGGATCACTTCTAGGTTTTGCACGCAACGCTGCGCCGCGCCAAGATGTCCAGCCATTTTCTTGCCCTTGAACACCCGGCCCGGACTCTGGTTCTGACCGATGGAGCCGGGGGCGCGATGGGACAGCGAATTGCCGTGACTGGCGCGCTGGCTGCGGAAGTGGTGACGCTTGATTGCGCCGGCAAAGCCCTTGCCAATGGTGGTGCCGGTCACGTCCACTTTCTGGCCGGCCTGGAAGAGTTCGACTGTCAGTTCAGCGCCGACATCAATCCCGGCGCCCTCGCCGTCGGCCAAGCGGAATTCCCACAGGCCGC
The DNA here is from genome assembly GCA_039807355.1 of Candidatus Competibacteraceae bacterium. Taxonomy (GTDB): domain Bacteria; phylum Pseudomonadota; class Gammaproteobacteria; order Competibacterales; family Competibacteraceae; genus UBA2383. The sequence goes on along the minus strand of JBDHRB010000197.1, from coordinate 649 downwards.
GCCCCGGAGCCACGCCAGCCTTGGCGAAATGCCCCGCCATCGGTTTTGTCACCCGACTGGGCCGGCGACTGCCCACCGTCACCTGCAAGGCGCGGTAGCCATCAGTTTCCTCAGTTTTAATCTGAGTGACGCGATTCGGCTCGACTTCCAGCAGAGTCACCGGGATCGAAACGCCGTCCTCCGTGAAAACGCGAGTCATACCGGCCTTGCGGCCGATCAGTCCAATTGCCATTTTATTAAGCCTCTGGAATTAACGCGACGGGCCAGAGGAGGGGAAGGCCGCCCCTCATGGCCCGGAGATTCATCCGTTCAATTCAGCTTGATCTGCACATCCACGCCGGCGGCTAGATCCAGCTTCATCAGCGCATCGACCGTTTTGTCCGTCGGGTCCACGATGTCCATCAGTCGTTTGTGGGTGCGCAGTTCATATTGATCGCGGGCATCCTTGTTCACATGCGGCGACACCAGCACGGTGAAGCGTTCCATTTTCGTCGGTAGCGGGATCGGGCCGCGCACCTGAGCGCCAGTGCGCTTGGCGGTTTCAACGATTTCCCGAGCCGACTGGTCAATCAATCGGTGATCGAAAGCCTTCAGACGGATACGAATGCGCTGGCTGGTCATGGCGCTCACTCGATGATCTTAGCGACGA
>JBDHRB010000196.1:0-5287 GCA_039807355.1 Candidatus Competibacteraceae bacterium | reverse complement strand
TCGGACAGGCGCTGGAAAAGAGACTCGTCGAGGTTTCTCGCGTAACCGCTCTTGGATATTAATTCCGCGACGTCATCAGCAACGTTCCGGACGCTGTCCCAGAACGCAAGCAGCTGCGGGTTCTTGGTTCGGAACGGAGTGGTCAGCTCGAAGACCGCACTCGACGGGAGGAATCTGCGAATGATGGAGAACCAATTGCCGAACTGTATGGATTCAATCTGGAATACGTCACCCACGAGGACTAGGAGCTTGAAGTTGGCCTCCTCCAGGACCGTGAGTAGGTCACTGTTGCTCACCGTACTGGACTCGTCGATGACCATCAGGTCGTATTCCTGCAGGGACCCCGCGTAGATTTGGCGCTTGATAGTACTGAAACTGCTGTCCTGGGTCGCTGTCACGCGGCGCTTGAGATTGTCTACGGCCGGATTGGTGTGCGCAAGAAACAACTTGCTCTTATCGTTGAAGTAGTGAGCGATATGGTCCACCATCGTGGACTTTCCGGTTCCGGCCGCGCCGTAGATGAGGGCTACGCGTGACTGGCTGAAGAGACTCTTAAGCGCCTCCAATTTTGGAGCATCGTCGATAACGTGGCTTGTCTGCTTGGCCCACAGCTCCACGGCGGCTTCGTATCCTTGAACGCCCGAGCCAGCGAGTGTTTGGAGCTTCTCAACAATGGCCGCTGTGTCGTCTTCGTACTGCTTAACGAAGACATGGCCTTTGTCCAGTTCAAGACGTCGGCCAGTGTGCTTGTAATACAGCTTGCCATTGTGCTTTGAGATGAGTGCTCGTATTTCCGCCTCTTCGCCCAGGTCCGAGATCGGGGTGTAGAGGATGCCATGACGCTCCACGTTGTTCTTGACTCGTCGAGCCAGGATTTCGTCTTCGCGACCTGCTGTGCCGATACTCTCGACCAGATCCCAGTATCGCGGGTTGTGCCGCGCCAAAGAGGTACATAGGGGCATGGTGTCGAATGGAATGCAGCTGAATGACAAGTAGAGGTTCGACAGACGAGGGCATGGTTCCCAGTAGTACTGGGCCTTCAGAATCTGGTTGTTCATTCCGAGCAAGAGGTAACGCAGAATGTTGTGACCCGGACGCTCGCCGCGGACGATTGCCCGTGCAGCGTCGAGCACGGGGAAGATCTGAGGGTTTCGTGACTTAGACGTTCCCTTGGCCCTGAGACTTGCGTAGTCAGAGTCACTCATGTCCATCAGGTCGAGCAGGCTTGCGGCTCGAGCTGTGAGGCCACCCATGAGGAATCGATACTCGGATGAGTTTGTGCGCGAACTCATCTCTTGGCCGAGAATCTTCGCGAAGTTGTCGAACTCGCAAGGCCTGATGGAGACCTCCCATGTCTGGATCACACTGATCGGCATGGTCTGGCCGAGCACGTTGATAGAAGTGTTCTCAATCATTAGTGACGCGGCATAATTGTCTGCGATATCGATACTTGTGAAGCCGATCACCCTGTCGAACTTGCTGACCTTGTTGACAGCTTTGTAGAAGGTGACTTCGTAGTAGATGCGGCCGTTCGCGAAGAAGGGTCGGACCTTGTGGATGTAATAGCGGCCCGTGGCGGTGTGGGTCCCTCGCGTGGCGCTGACCTGATCGACGACGTCAGCGATCTTCGCGTGGTATTCGCGAAGTTGAGGGTCGGTGTCCAGCGGAAAGGATTCCAAGTTGTGAAGCAGAGACATGCCACAACTATCAGACACGTACTGCCGGAGACGAAGAAGGTACTCGTAGTACTTGAGCATCAACCGCTCTGCGGATTGCCCATCGAGTGTGTAATGAGATGCGCTCTTCTGTAGGAGGTTGTGGAACTTGCGGAGGAAGCTCAACTTGCCCTGCGAACGAATATGGCTAACGCCTGCCTGGATTGCGTCGTAGTCGTATAGCGCGTCGTCCTGGCCGGTGTGGATTCGGACGGCGACGCCTTCAACCAAGTCACGCACTTGCTTCAGGACGTTCTGCGAGAGGAGATCTCGTTGGTCGCCCAAGGAGTCGATGTTGCGGCAGATGGCCTCATTTGCCGCAGTTATCTGTTCGATGGCTGTCGTCACCAGTCTTAACCCTTCCTAGGGCTTCCGTTGTGAAACTGCATCACGTCCCCGGATCGATTCGAGGCGTTGACCTCGGTCAAACGACCCTAAGATGCCCGGTGTTGGGAAGCACAAGTAGTCGGTTCTCCACCGGAGATGAGAAGCCAGCGATCGTAGCGACTTCCTGCGCCGATAGGCCTCGATCGACGAGGGCGCGGGTGATCTCCTGTGCGAGCTTTGGGACTTCTGGAACCAGTTCAGTGCTCAAGGGCTCTCGGGTTCGCCACCCCCGGGCGCTGAGCGCCTTCCACATACTTGTCCTCTGGGCCGGAGTGAGTAGACCCGCGCGATACGCATGCTCGACAAGTGCGCCCATGGATACGGACCACTCCCTCTTGAGGTCAAAGAGTCTATCGACCCGGAGTTTGCGCAGTTGCGGTCGGATTACCTCGATCGGCATCAAGAATTCAGCAGCGAACGCGTTTGCTTGCTCCTCCATCTCCTCCACTGCCTCGTTGGAGTGCAGTGACAGGTGCCCGAGTTCGTGTGCGAGCGTCAGTCGCTTTCGATCCGTGGGTGCCACCGAGTTGAGAAATATGACGGGGATGTCGTTGACCCACTGCGACATCCCGTCCACGCGGGTTGTGCCGAAGTCCTCCTCGATCACCATGCAGCCGGCGGCCTCAATCCAGCCGACCAAGTTCCGGACGGGGCCGACTGGCATGCCCCACTGCATCCTGACCAGTCGCGCTGCGTCATCAGCACGAGTGTCGGTCGGGTCAAAGGTGGGGACTCGGTTCCCGGCTCTCATCTGCACTTCTTCGGAGAGAAGACTGATGTGCATCCTGTACATGTTCAGGCGCGCCTCAAGCCGCTTCCACGCCGTGGCGGGAGCCGTGCCCCTACGCCGCATATGAGCGTCCACGGCCATCGCTCCACGGACGCGCCCCGCGTGCAGGACGAACCGCGTGGTGACGCCCAACTCGTTGGCCAGCGACGCCAAGGTGTCCGAATCCGGCTCACGAAGCCCGTTTTCGTAGCGCGAGAGGGCAGCCTGAGTGATGCCGACCGCCTCCGCGAGTTCTCCTTGCGTCTTGCCACTCGCTCGACGGGCCGTGGTCAGAACCTCGCCAAGGTCGCTCATGAGCCTTCGACGCCTTCTGTGTCTGGCCGCTCCCGTCCAGGCAGTTCGATCGCTGGCAACGACGGGGAATCCGTGCCTGGGACGATCGGCGTCGTGTTGTCGCCTGCCGAGGAGTCACCGGGTGCCGCAAGATCCGTCATCCAGACCACGTCATCGAAAGATCCGTCGCGGAGACTCATAACAGGGCCTGTCATGCTGCGGCTGTCCGCGTCCCACTCGTAACCAACACACAGGTGAACGAACCGGACACCGGCCAACGACAGCAGGTCGTCGGGCTGCGTGACGAAGTCCAGTGCGCCCTGAGTGCGGTAGTTGGCAATTCGGCCCGTGCCGCTGTGGCGCTTGCACCTGATCCGGAAGACGATCCGTTCCGTGGTCGTGACGAAGACGTCGAAGTGGGGCTCTTGCTCGCTGAAGCTGACCTCACTCATCCCGTCAAACTCGGCCAGGACACGCGCCCGCATGGCGTCGTGGATCCAGTTGGCCAGGCCCCGGTTCGACGATCGAGCCACTGCCCCTGGGAGCACCCTGCGGTACTCTGCGAGGTCTTGCGCTGCGCCAACCACCGCTGAGGCAAGGCCATTCACGACCTTGTCGCCGAGATGACTCGCAACCTGCTCAGGGGTCATGTAGTAGGACACCCAGAAAAGATACCACGAAATATACCGCCTTCAAGGGGGTGGCGACCTCGGCGGTTCCTCCACCTGCAGCCTCGGGTCCTCCTGCGACTCCAGCAAGGCGCGCACGTTAGTCTCCAGCTCGTTGAAGGCGTGAATGTAGAAGGTCGTGGTCATGTCGTGGACGGGGACCTCGTCGATCCACTCAAGGATGGCACCCAGCTCGCGGAGGATCTCGGCTGACACAGGCTGCGCCCCACTGTCTGGGTGCTGCCGTCCTGCACCTGTGCCCAGAGGTGGTCGGCTCGGGTGCTGACTCAATGAGTGGCTTCCTCGGGGTTGAGGGCATGATCCTCCTCATGCGCGCCGGCCCATGTTCGCAGCTGGAGTCGGCTGTGTGTGTTGATGGGCTGGAGAGGCTGGGTGTCTGCAACCGCCAGCAAGTCCAGTACTTGGACGAATCGGCGAACGTCGCCGGCTGTAATGTCGTCGTGGATCTCCAGGACGACTCCGACCGGTCGTTCAGCGCTTGATTCTGGCGTCATGCACAACTAGTAAGACAGACAAGCCTGTTGCGCAAGTGTGGCATCGGTGGATGCCGACCCGCCCCTCTGAGCATGATCCTGCAACTCTGGCCCGCTGGTCACAAAGACGGGCGAGCCTGGGCGCCCGACTGCGCGAAGTCCGGCTGTCGCGGGGGCTTACCCAAGAGTCTCTCGCCTTGGAGAGTGGTCTTAGCCGCAACCAGTTGATCTCGTTCGAATGGGGGAGGTCATCGCTGGCGATCGAGCGGCTGTTTGATCTGGCCGATGCGCTCGGCGTCCCCATCCACGAACTGCTGTCCGAACCCTCTTCCGTCCCCGAGCGACAGGTCAATCGAGGCGGCCGTCGACGCAGGGCGTCCGGCTGATCGCGGGCGAGCATATCCACAAACGTCGTGTCCGACTCGGTCACGGCGCGCCTAAAGGTTGGGCGACGAGCCCGATCGCCTCGACTCCTCGCGGAGACGTCCAAGTGCGCGTGCCAGTTGTTGTCGAAGTTGCCGGTTCTCCTCCGCCAGTTCGCGGTTCCGCGCGAGTGCCGCTTCAAGTCGGGTTCGGTTTGAGTTCTCCGTGGCGCGCTGGCTGTTGGGTACTTGATCCTTCGGCAGGCTCGTAAGGCGCGCGGCTCTGGCGATCAGTTCCGGCTCGCCATACAGCCACGTACGCGACACGCCAGCGCGCTTGCAGATCGCGGAGATTGAGATGCTCTCGCCCAGACTCTCGAACTCCTCGAGTGCCTGTATTGCTCGAGCCATCGTCTTGGCCCGGCGATACTCGGCAACGGCGCGTAGGTGCTCCGAGTTCCTAGCTGGCGGCGTCATCCGGGTCCTCGTTGGAGTCGACGGGGTCCGCTTCGTTTTCGAGAGCGCTGATGATGCGACTGAGGTTGTGCTCGACGGTTTCGTTCATTTCGACCATCCGGAAGTGCCCGTCTTGCCGGGC